>JBDSHT010000094.1:0-3568 GCA_039918315.1 Ginsengibacter sp.
TTCTGGTAAGCCTTGTAGCAAAATCTTGCAAAACATAATATTGCAATAAAAACGCCAACAACTGCCACCAGATTAAGCCACCAAATACCCATGTACAAAAAATTTACAACAAATGTGAGCAACGCGAAATTGATGATTCCATATATCCACCATAACAATTTTACATTATCATATTTGGAAATAAGAAACATAGGAATCAACCGCGAACCCACTCCTAACACTAATAACAAAAACCAACCTATGATTCCTATGTGCGCATGCAATGGTAAATAATGTAGAGAGTCTTCGGATAATATATTGTACGAAAAATTATAAACTAAAAACAGCCCGATTAAAATAGTAATGAATAACCAAAGTGTTCCCGTAAAAACAAAAACTGCATGCACGTTTTCCTTTTTACTCTTCGCCATACTAATGGCAATGTTTATCAAATAAAACAGGATCGCTGCATTTATCAAAATACCTCCCCATTGTGCAGGCCAACCGAAATTAAAATGATAAAAGGCATACACCAATAGAGGTATTCCAATTGATGCGTTAGCAAAAGAAAGCAACGCAAGAATGTTGCTGTGTAATTTCCCTGCAATCAGCACAGGCACCAATTGATGGCTGGCTCCCAATATCATCATAGTACCCCAGCCAAGCGCCATTAAATGAGTGATAGCAAGTGTTTGCGGGTGAAAAAAATGTTGAACAAATGCAGAAGAAGAAAAAAATAAAAGTAGCGTTGCCACAAAAAAAGAAACCGATGCATATAAATAAAATGGCACCACCACTTTATAAGAGGTATTCGTTGCTACACCCGGATTTGAAGAAGGAGGAAACATATCAATCTTTAAAAATCAGGAGATGCACCTCTCCAGGTCCGATCTCTTTTATTCGAAAATCAAACTCTTTTTCTTTTAACTCTGGCAAAAGAAATACAGGTATTTTTTTATGAAAAACAAAGAGTGCCTCATTTGCAGGAAGATTCTCCAGTGCCTCTAAAATAGCCATCATAGGTCCCGGCATTTCAAGTTGCCTCACATCAATTGTCTGCAAATGCCCTTTGAATTTTTCAATATAATCATCCCATCCTTCACCCGCATTTTCTGTATCTTCTACAACTACATCAGCATCGCTTGTTTTAAAAAAATACGTTTCTACCAAATCATCGTTGATTGTATCTACGTAAGAATCAAAGCCTTGTTTTTTTAATAACAAGATCAAAGGAGTGGGCTCAAATTTATTAATAATTTTAAGGGCTTGCCCTTTTGTAATACTTTTTACTTTTCCTAAAATGGCTTGTAAAGGATCTTCATCAGCATCAATTATTGGTATCACATCCAGTTCAATAATTTGGTCAGGTTTAAGCGAATTGAAGAATGGAGGCAATTTTGGTTTTTCTGTTATAGCCTCTTTCGATGTAGCCGATCCAATCTCAAAACCAAGTGGAGCAAGCTTTTCAAAGAATTCACTCAAATGACCACCACTTATTTTAGAAGCCATTGCAATGCTCGTGCGGCCTGCCATTAATTTTCTGAGAATGGGATTTCTTAGTTTTACAAATTTGGGATTGATGCTGATAATTGCTTCCAAAGCAGCAGGATTCTCTTTTAATATCTTAGCAATTTTAGTATCTGCATTTATTATCATGGCAATTCAAAATAATCTGGATAGGCATTCAGCCTGGCATTGAGAGAAGTAAAAAGGGCACTGCCTGCAGTGGTGTCAGCAACGGCTCTTAATTCGTTATTTTCTTTCAAAACCGGCTCAAGCCAGTGATGAAGAGCATCATGGTCAGGCCCCTTCATTTTACATTCTTTAATCATTGTATTTAATCCTTCACTCAGGCTGTTGGCAACATTATGATAGTCTTCAACACCGGGATTTGCTTTATTTTTAAAATCATCAGCAACAGTTTTGAGGGCTTTCACATTTTTGTCCGTGTTCAAATCTGATTTCCACTTTGCACCATTGTTAAGTGTCAATAAATTTTCGTCCTGCGCCTTCGTTTCCGTTGCTGCCTCCGCAGCATGATCGTGATCCGCATGCTCATCTTTAACCTGCGTCTCATTTCCCTGGTTGCAGCCGAATAAGAAACTTGCTGAAAGGAGAATAAAAAAAAGTCGTTTCATACAATTTTATTTCTTGGTTATTAAAATTAAAAAATAGGCTTTGCACGTTCTTTAAATTTTCGGTGGTTAGAAAAAATAAAGAGCCGTGCAAGAGCCATTTGGTAAGCGGTTAGTTTTCCATAAAACTATTTTTTCTCCAATGCCAATGCTTTTGGAAAAAGGATATTGTTCTCGAGGTGTATGTGTATAAACAAATCACTTTCAAATTCCTTCAGGGTATTGAAAAGGAAAGAATAACTGGCACAACCGTCTGCCGGTAAAGTATAGTCACTGCTAAGCCTCCTGATTTCTTCCATGTGTCTTCCTACAAAGTCGTGCTCCGCCTCCATCAGGTCTATCGGTGCTTTTAGGCTTTCAAATTCCCCAAATGAACCGCCATTTATTTTTGCTGCCACCTGTTTTACAAAAGGAAAAACTATTTCTTCTTCCTTAACCATGTGTTCACTCATTTCATCGCATACTTCCTGTACCAACTTGTTGATAGTTTCCAATTCAGGATGTTTATCGCCATGCACTTTGGCCACCTTGGAAGAGTAAGCACGCAAAACAGGAATGGTCTTCTTCACATAACTGTGGTGAGTATTTACAATGTAATCCGCTAAGAAATCGAGTGCCCAATCGTTATAGGGTATTGGACGAGTTGTTGATGCCGGAGCTACCTTTTCTGCAGCCTGCAAATCCTGTTCTACTTTTGTTACATCAATACCTTTATCGGCACACGCTTCTTTTACAGTTTTCTTTCCACCGCAGCAAAAATCAAGTCCGTATTTTTTAAATATCTCAGCTTTACGCAAATCTTTTACAGCAATTTCCCCTAATGTTTCATCACCATCCCCGGATAGTTTTTTGGTGATTTTCACGCGCCAAAGTTGTGGACCTTGTTCAAGATATTCCCATGTGAAGATATTTCCTCTTTCGCCTAATAGCTGATAATAAAGAGGCTTTGGGTCATGATCATTATGAATGATCAGATTCTCACCGGATACTAATTCGTCAAATTTTACAAAAATAGTTGGGTGCTTTAGTTTAGGCTCGATGGCCGTAACATTTAGAATATTTTCCTTGATGGTAACATTGCTTTTGGCAGGTGTTTCTTTACTCTCTGATTCTTTATTTTTTGAAATCTTTATTTTAAAAATATCGGGGCCTTGTTGCAGATATTCCCAGGTAAATGTATCACCTCGTTGGTCCAGTATCTGGTAATAAAGTGGTCTTGGATCATGATCATTTTGAAGAATAAAACTCTCGCCAGGTTTCAATTCATCAAAGCGGGCAAAAACAGTTGGGTGTTTTAATCTCGGTTCCAAAACAGAAACATTCAAAATATTTTTATCTGCTGAAGAACTCTTTGTAATTTTTACTTTCCAGGTTTCAGGACCTTCTTCAAGATATTGCCAGGAAAATATTTCACCTCTTTCGGCCTTTAGTTCATAGTACAAAGGTTTCGGATC
>JBDSHT010000095.1:0-6126 GCA_039918315.1 Ginsengibacter sp.
AATAAACGCTTTGCACTGGATGGCAAACTAAAATCAACAATGGTCAAAATTTGGTCATTATTTAATTTTCCCTCATTACGCAAATATTCATATCCTTGAACAGCGTAATTATAGGCATCTTCTGACAGACCTAAATTGCTAAGCTGTAAATTTTCATACAATTCTGTTGAAATATTTTTGGCAACGCCAGATAAATTCACTTTTGAAACTGTAGTATATACATTATGATTTTCAGGAAATTTCGATTTTGCAAAAACGAAAGGTATGTGTAGCAGGAAAATAAAAATGGGTATTAGAATAGTGTTGAATTTTCTTGTAGAATGATTCATTCAATTATTGTTTCAGAATTAGGCAATGGCTACAATTAATACATCGTAGCTGGGGTTTTTCATCATCATAGGATATCGCATTTACTGTACGTCAGTAATCCTCCTATTATTTGATCGGGTTGCAAATATAAAATACGGTGAGTTTTTAAAGTCCCTTTACCAATAATTTGTGATTGTAATAAGCCTACTTTACCGCTTTATTAACAGCCAAAAATGAGAGATGTTAAGGGATACCCAATAAAACTGAATTTTGGTTTTTTTATTGTGTAGAGAGTAATTCTTTTTAGTGTTTCACCCTTTCCCAAACCTCATAAATCGGATCACCTTTAGAGCTCAAACCAATGTGATGCCATTTGCCATCTTCAAGCTTTCCATTTCTTTCTACGATACTGTTTTTGTAAAGGAATAATCGCTAATTGATTTCGTTTAGAAAATCTGTGAGATTCTTTTCTTTTGAGATCTGTAATTTTTTTCTCAATCTGTAGCGACCTATCTCTACTCCACGAACAGAAATATTCATCAATTGTGCAATTTCTTTTGATGATAAATTTAATTGCAGGTAGGCACACACTTTCAGATCCGTTTTTGAAAGTGAAGGATATTTACTTTTTATTTTCTTCAAAAAATCATTATTGATTTCGTCAAAGTGATTGGCAAACTGGTCCCAATTAGAATTGTTTCTTTCAACATCATTTAACAACTGAAGCGTTTTTTTTACGTCATGATTGTTACCCGTTTTTTTAAATAAAAGTTGTAGCTCATCTTTCACTTTTGATAATGCGTCTGATCTTTCAACGAGGTGCAAATTGGCGTTGGCAAGTTCACGACTTTTAAATTTTACTTCATTGGCTAACTTTTCATTTTGCAGTTTTATAATTTCCTTTTCGTTTTTTTCAATTTTCAATTGATGAAGTTCTTTCAACCTTCGCTGTTCTTCTTCAAACTTTCTTTGCTGCTTATCCCATTTTTTTTGCTGCCATTTAAATAACAAAACCAAACAGGCTGCAATAGATAGCAGATATAAAAATTTAGCCCAATTACTCACGTACCATGCAGGGTTCAATATAAAACTGTAGGAAACGCTCTCCGATTCGTGGCTCAGATTATCCCTTGCCTTTACTACAAAAGTGTATTTCCCTGAGCCCAAATTGGTGTAGTCTTTCTCTGTTTTTGGCGACCACTCACTCCACTTTTCGTCATAGCCATTCAAGCGGTAGCTGTATTCAATATTTTTTTGAAGCCCGTAGTTTGGCGAACTGTATTCAAAATGAAAATTGTTGAATGAGTAATGAAGTTTTAGAATATCATCTTTGTTTTGTTCTGCTGAGCCTGCCTGGTTTTTGGTTTGAAAATATCCCCCGAAGAGTAGGGTATCTGATTCTCCTATTGCTTTTACCTGGCTTAATAAAACCATTAAATTGGACTTCACAGAAATATATTTTTCATAGTTGAGATGGATCACACCATTTTCTGAACCAATAAAAATATTGTTTTTATTAAACGGATAAATGTTTTCGAAGCCGGATAAAATTTGTCCTGTAAGCTCCGGAAAATAGGTAATGGTGAATTTGTTTTCATTCTTTTTGGGAGAGTCATTGAATCTGACTACTCCAATTTTCTTTTCACTGCAAAACCAAATATTTCCATCGTCACTCTCTTTTAAGTAGCGGACTTCGATATCACCAAAAACAGGAGCGAACATTGCGGATTTTACAAACTTCTGGGAATTGGAATCGTATTCGAAAACTCCTTTTTCTGTAGCAAATACCACCTGGTTTTTTACTTTAAAAACATAGTTCCCCAGTGATGAAGGGAGACCATCTTTCTCTGTCAGCAACTGAGAGTTATAGGTTTTTTGATCTGGGGATAATGTAATTCTGTAAACGCCTCTATATGGATGAGAAGTCCAGATGATATTATTATTATCTATGGCGAGAAAGCGAAATGATTCTCTGACTCCTTGAATATTTCCTAAATTTTGAAATTTATTTTCTGAAAATCCAAGCATCTTCAAACCCACGTAAGTGCCCACCAGTATTCGATTGGAAGGAAACACATTTTTGGTAGGAGCAAATATCCAGGCTCCAGTCCCATTCATTATGGGAAATGCTTCGTTATCACGTATCTCAAAGATTCCGTCGTTATAGCCCATCAACAAATGGTTATTTAATTCGTCAACTTTCCAAACCTGTCCACTACTATTTTTTATTTGTAAAAAGTTTCCTTTTGAAAAACTTAAATCTTTATCGAGGCCTGTAAATGGTACTGTATATGTCCCATCTGATGTGGCTATATAAAGCTGTTTGTTGAAAATAATTGTGGAGTAGCCGGAAGGCTGATTAATTTTATTTGGCTGAATATATTTGATAGCGGAATTATAGTCAATAAAGCTAATCCCATTGTTGAGACCGGCCCACAGATTATTATTTTTGTCGCGAAAAAGACAGAGAACATTATTATTTTGCAATCCTTCCGCATGGGAAAGTTGCTGTATTATTTCTCCTTTATAGTTTATGATCAGGCAACCATTGGATGTAGTTCCTGCCACAAATTCTTTATTATTTATTGCCTCAAGTGAATATGTTAGGTTTCGGGTTAGTTCTTTATCGCCGTCAGTTTGTAATGGATTTATTTTGTCATTGGATAAAATGAAAAGACCATCTCTCAACGTACTTATTAAAATGCTGTCGTCATTTATTTTAAGAATTCCTGAAATTAATATGTGATCAAACGGCTCTTTAAATCCCATAGGGTACCATCCATTATTTTTGAACTCCAGTAATCCCTGGTCCTTGTCTTGCGCTATCAGTTTTGAACCTGCCGTCCTCATAAAACGCCATTCTGAACTACTGGGAAAAACCTCTATGCTATTATTTTTAAGTTCAAAAATGCGGTCAGTGGCCCTGAAAAACAGAGCCTCTCCAAACTGCTCTATATTCCATATATCTGCAAACTCCCTAAAATTTTTAGGGATATTATTTTTAAGCGACACATATTCAAGGCTTCCATTTCTGTTTGGTGTAAAATATCCAAATTCATTCTGCCCGCCTACGTAAATAGTGTTATTCTTATCAATAAATAGAGATCGAATAATCGTTTTATTTGGTAATGGATAGATTTTCCAGTGGTTTCCATCGAAAGTTAAAAGACCCTCACTATTAGCAAAGTACATGATACCATTGTTACCCTCCTTAATGGCATACGTTTGAGATCCCGCCTGAAAATCGCTTTTATTATAGTTTATAATTCTTGGTAAACCAATAGTGTTTTGACCTGAAATATGATTGCTAATAATTGCTGATAAAAAAAACAACAAAAGCGCTCTCACTTTTATGAATTGCATAAAGGTTTGTTAGTTTTAAGATATGTTGTAGTAATGTTGTGGAATAACATTACTGATTATCAGTTATTTAATTAAACATGATGTATTACTGACGTAGCTAATTTACCTAAAGTTAATTCATTATTAACTAGTTTTGAAAGAGAAATTGCCTATTTTTTGCCAGCTTTTGCGCACGATACCAAATATCGCTACAACTTTTGAAAGCTGACAATTCTTTTTGATCTTAAAAATCTACAAACTAAAACGATTAATTATGAAGAAAATTTTTATGCTATGTTTTGCATTCTTTGCTTCTGCAATTGTAATGGCCCAAAACAAAGTGGTTTCGGGAAAAGTTACCGACCAGGGAGGTAAGGGTGTACCAGATGTGTCTGTTTCTATAAAGGGACAAACACTTGGTACTACTACAAATTTGGAAGGCAACTTCTCATTTACGGCACCAGCCGCAAGCACCACCCTGGATGTTTCATCTGTTGGATACATCCAACAAGAGGTGCGAATTACCTCGGGTTCAATCAATATTATCCTACTTCCTGATGTTCAGGCGATAGATGAAATCGTGGTGGTAGGTTATGGTACCCAAAAGAAGAGTGTAGTAACGGGAGCTATTTCCAGTA
This sequence comes from Ginsengibacter sp., assembly GCA_039918315.1. Taxonomy (GTDB): domain Bacteria; phylum Bacteroidota; class Bacteroidia; order Chitinophagales; family Chitinophagaceae; genus Ginsengibacter. The sequence goes on from JBDSHT010000095.1 coordinate 4,290, forward strand.
TAAAAGCTGCAGACCTTGAGAACATTCCCAGTGGAAGGGTTGAACAAGCTTTGCAAGGAAGAGTTTCCGGAGTCACTATTCTTCAAAATTCCGGCCAACCCGGTTCATCTTCTACTATAAGAGTAAGAGGTGTAACCACATTTGGCGATGGTGGCAATAATCCATTATGGGTTGTTGATGGTGTTGTTGTAGATGCAGGAGGAATTGGTTACCTCAACCAATCTGATATTGCCTCTATAGAGGTATTGAAAGATGCCGCGTCAGCAGCTATTTATGGTACAAGAGCTGCAACCGGAGTTATTTTAGTAACCACCAAACAAGGTAAGTCAGGAAAAATGCGGGTGAGTTACAATGGCTATTACGGCACTTCTGCACCTGCAAAAATGTTGACCTTATTAAATGCAACTCAATATGCTACTTTATTAAATGAACGATCTGTAGCAGGTGGTGGCGAAATTATGTTTCCGGACGTTAGCTCTTTGGGTAAAGGAACGGACTGGCAAAAAACTATTTTTAATAATGATGCACGACGTTATTCTAACGAAGTAAGCATGAGTGGTGGAAACGAAAAATCCACATTTTACTTATCTTTTGGAATGCAAGAGCAGAACGGAATCGTTGCTACAGAAATTTCTAAATATGCAAAGCAAACGATTCGTTTAAATTCAACACACAAAATTTCCAAAGTATTTACTTTGGGCCAAACGCTCGGATATACTCATCAAAAGAGTACAGGTCTTGGAAACACAAACAGTGAATTTGGCGGTCCATTAAGTTCTGCAATTAACCTGGATCCCATCACTCCATGGGTAGTAACTGATCCGGCAATTGCCAACGCAGCACCATATAGTGTAAATCCTGTTTTTAGAGATGCCATGGGTAACCCTTACGGTATTTCACTTTTAGTTGGTCAGGAAATGACTAACCCAACTGCTTACATGCAAACCAGATTAGGTGGCTTTAACTGGTCAGATGATTTCATTGGCAATGCTTATTTGGAAGCAAATGTTATCAAAGGCCTTAAAGTACGGTCAACCGTTAGTGCCAAGCGGGCATACTGGGGAAGCCAGGGCTTTACACCAGTGTTTTATTTGAATCCAACGAATGGTGTTAGTCAAAATATTTATGGTAAATCAGAAAATAAAGGATTTAACTGGAATGTTGAAAATATAATTACTTATACCAAAAGTATTGATGACCACAATTTCACAGTGTTAGTTGGGCAGGGTAGTTATGTTGAGAATATTGGAGGTAATGCTTCTACTACATTGTTCGGTCTTCCCATTACAAGTTATAAAGATGCCTCATTCAATTTTGATATTGCGCAAGCGAATCGCACTTCAGGTACATCAGATTTCGTTGAACACAAATTAACTTCATTATTCTCTCGTCTAAATTATTCATACCAGGATAAATACTTATTTACCGGTATCATACGTCGTGATGGTTCTTCACGCTTTGGTACTAATAATAAATATGGTGTCTTCCCCTCGTTTTCTTTGGGTTGGATAGTGGATAAAGAGAAATTTTGGCAAAGTAACGATGTCGTTAACAGCTTTAAAGTGAGAGGCGGATATGGTGTAGTAGGAAATGATGCCATTCGAAATTTTGGTTACTTGTCAACAGTGGCGGGTGGATTTAATTATACTCTCGGAAATGCAGGTGCCATTACTACAGGATACGCGCCTACCTCTCTTGATAACCCTGATTTGCGTTGGGAACAAACCGCTCAAACCAACGTCGGCTTTGATGCACGGTTATTTAAATCACTTACTTTAACTGTCGATTTATACAAGAAAACTACAACAGGAATTTTACGTCCGATAACAATACCGGG
>JBDSHT010000096.1:0-4680 GCA_039918315.1 Ginsengibacter sp.
TCGCAGCATAGCGCTGCGTTCCAGCCCATCCATCCAATGAAATAATAAATGGCCTTGCATTATTTCCATAATAACTCATCAGGTTGGCCACGTCAGAAATACCATTCAAACCAAAGGAATATCCGGCACCCACCCAAGCCACATCTGTCTTCAACACACGCACCCCGGCATCTCTCACTTCCTTTACAATATCTCTTTGCAACAACGCACTTATTTCAGGTTTAGGATGCAAATCTGATTGAGTCCAAAGTCCAATTTGCACTCCGTTTTTTCTTGCATATTCGCCCAAACTATTTAGATTTTGAATATTGCTATCCAGCGTACTGGTTTGTCCGTAACCCGCGCCATATCCATCATTGGGAAGAATCCAACCAAATGGCATGTCATGATTCTTGTAACGATCTATTACAGCACGTGCAGAGAATTGATAATTATTTTTTTCGCCATTCAACGATTCTTTGGTTCCCTCTTTATCTTTCTGACTTTCTTTATATCGCTTGCCATCTTCAAACAAAATTCCTTTTTCATCTTCCTTCCAATAATCTCTGTTGTAAGCATTCAGGTGCCCTTCATAAAAACCAAATTTTGGCAACAAAATTGGGTTACCGGTAAGTTGATAATAATTATTCAAAAGTTTTACAGCTCCCTCGCCTACCATGTAAAACATATCGAGGTAATTGGTATTATGCGAAAGTTTTACAATTCCTTTTTCATCGGATCCAAAATCGTAACTGCCTTTTCCAAACGTATAAAACATAACTCCGTAATCATTGGTGGACCAATAAAACGGAGTGGGTGAAGCAACGCCGCCATCTGTCCAGCTATTTTCATTTTCAATGTTCACCCTTTTTCCTTTGTGAGAAAAGCGTCCGTTCTGAACCCCACCTCCATAAAAATATTCGTCAGGGTTTTCTTTTAAAGTAATCAACACTTTGTCTTTTTCGATCACAACAGGTTGTGTTTCCTGTATTACAATTTTATTTGTCTTTAGGTTAAATACTTTTAATAAAGTTGTTTTTTTATCCAACTCAATTTTGATGTCACCGGTTGTTATGGTGATAAGATTATTGTTGTCAGCGAGGTCTAACTTTGTAACAGTTCTCCTTGGATTGTCCACGAGAATATGCACCTGTGGCTTGGATTCCGGCTCTCTCACCATTCCACCTGAGTTATCCTGGAAAACGCGAAAAATATTCTCCCCATAAAAATCAAAAATCATTCTTTGATCATCATTCAATAAAAGTTGGACCGTGGTCGTATTTATTTTTTTTGCACTGACGATATTTTTATTGGTAAAAACTTTACTACTAATGGCTGCAGGATTTTGTTGCGCAAACAATTCGTTAGTAATTAAACCGGTGCATAAAAATATTCCGATTGCTAAAAACGTCCTTGTCAATAAATTTAATAATTGCTTTTTCATAATTATATTTTATGATGATCTATGAAAGAATAAACAACAATAGGCGGTAACTATTTGAATAAATTGAATTAGCCACAACTGCTGAAAATGATGATTTTGTAACATCGTAAAAGTACAAATAAAGAAAATGTCAGATTGACTTTAAACAATCGATTGCAATTGTGAAATACATTGAAAGACGAATACAAATGGTTCGTTCCAAAAAGTTTTTTTTTACAAATTGGAACATATTGCGATAGTAATGCGGAAAATTGATTTAAGACAATGAGAATTAATGAAGATATTTTTTTTAGAAAAAGGGATTGGATAGTTCGTATTTTGGGAAAGACAAACGTTGTTGGGGAGATTTCGCGAAATTCTAAAAACATGAAACTATTTTCTTACATTGTAGCAAATGATTACGGACTAGCCCCAAACCCTTTTTGGAACAGCTTAACATTAGCTGTTTGCAAACCAGCAATAAGAAGGACAGCAACTAAAAACGATTGGGTTATTGGCACAGGCTCTAAAAATGTTATTGACAAAAACGGCCATAAGGTAGACCATTCAGGTAAATTAGTGTTTGCAATGCAAGTCGATAAAGTATTAAGTTTAGCGGAATACGATGAACATTGTAAAACACTCAGAAGCGATTTAAAATACAAACTTCCGCACAACAATTTATTTAAAAATGATTGGAGACATAAAGTTGGCGACAACATTTATGACTATTCAAATTGCAGTAAAAATATCCCAGGACTTAGAAAAGTAATTCATACAGAAGAAGATAAGGAAAGGGATTTGGGTGGACTTAATGCCTTAATCTCCAAACATTTTTATTACTTCGGAAATTCTACTAAAAAAATACCAATCACAAACGTTGTAGACCTTCTAAAGATGGAGCAAGGGCATTTAGTTTTAGATGATTGCATTGAAAAAGATAAAATCGTTATTTCTGAGTTTTTATCTTGGCTAAAAGACAACTTTATTGAAAACAAAGTTTATGATAATCCTCAATTATATTGGGATATTGACAACTTGATAATAAAAAAGAAAAGATGTCACAAACTAAAAAAAGCGTTTAATCTTGACAATTAAGCTAGTCACCGACATTGGGCTTGCAAGCTATGTCGGCTGAAGAAATAAATATTCATCTTTCGGTTCCTTGCTAATCTTTTGTTCGGGCCAGAGTTCATTGTTTAGCTTTTGTATTATCTTCATCTTTTGTGATATCATTTAGCAGTGGTTATGGGTAAAAGAGAGATAAATGCCGGTACAGCAGCAAGACCGCCCTTCGCCTGCATGCAATTTTATCAAAGTGTAAGATATTAATATCAACAGGAACAATGCTTAATCTTTATGACCGAAATTTTAAACATTTCAGATTTTGATTTAGAACGTCCTAAAAAAGGAATATGGAATATTGAGCATTCCGAGTACTTAAAAATTATTCAAGCTAAACTTAAATTGAAGTTTCAACTTGCACGGCTAAACAACAAAAAGCGTAATAGGTGTTTATACGAAAGTGAGAAACAAATTGGCCTATATTTTCTTTATTCTAAGATAAAAGTAGTTGGTTTGAACAAAGAGTGTTATTATACACTTCGACAATATCAGATAGACAATCTGAAAACTTATCAAAAAAAGTATTTTGCCTTTGGTGTTGGTAGTATAAATACTATTGTTTTAATTCCTGAATTTGATTTATTCAAATCAATTGACAGAATTAAAAAATATGATTCAAATGAAAAAACTAATAGGTGGAACTTTCATTTTATACATAATGCAATATACCCTGAAATTAAAGAAACAAAATTGCAGCTAAAAGAATATTTAATTGCAGCTAAGTAAAATTTGGGCGAATAGTTTAAAAATATATTTTGGCTTAGAGATTTTAACGAAAATGCCTACAGCCAAAATTAGGTCTATGCAGACTGACCTGCACTTCCTCATCTTTTGTAATGCTATCAGCCATAGTCCGGGCAGATCTTTCATTGTTCAGTTTTTGTACATATCTTCAAATATAGTTTTTCAATTGGGCTAAAGTTCGTGCTGACGAATATAAATGTCAGCACAGCAGCAAGATCTATCGTTAGGCGAAAATTAAAAATACCGGCAAACATGGACACGACAACAGAGAGACTAATTCATTTAATAAAACAGGCACAAGAAAAATATTCGGACGAATTTTTAGTGCTTACTGTTCCAGGTTTTATTTCCAAAAAATTCATCGCTTATTGTGCAATGAAAGAAGATCAAGAGCTAATTCTGCAATACATCAGCGAACTCAGACAAAACCCATCAGAAATTATTAAATCATCATTGTCATATTCTTTAATCTCCCTTTATGGAAAATGTTTTGCCGATGCTTCCAAAAACAGTTATCCAAAACTTGAACCATCTAATTTGTTTAAAGAGGGAGATGACAATAATGAAACTCATAACTATCTCATTGACATCAGACATCAATTTATAGCTCATCGAGGTGACACAGAAAACGAAATTGGAATTTCTTACATGTTAGTTCCTAAAACAGAAAACTCGGACAAAACGCAAATGAGATTTAGTCAACTTAAAATGATCGCATTTTCAGAAAAAGACCTTGTCAGAATTGAATCTCTAGTCGAATACATAATTGAAAAACTATTGGAAAAGATTCAAAAAAACGGACAAAAAATTCATGACGGAATGCTGAATTTATTTACACCAGAACAACTATCTCTAATGTTGATGAATGGTGGTAAGTAAAATTCTTTCGTTAGCGCAAGTTTTCTAGCAAGGGTTTGTGGATGGGCTATACTTGTGCTTTGCAAATAAGAATTATCTACATTTACTTATTTATTCCTCTGCGAGATTTTATTTGGATGGATGCGATAGTTTTAAAATATTGACGTATTTTATGGGTAACTGAAAACGACGTTAATTATGCCGTTGGTCAGAAGACCAGACGGCGGCTGCGTTTCATCGATCGGGGAATTTTGTAGAGTAAATTAAATTAGGAACACCAACCTTGGCTAAATAAACATTAATTAGAAGTTGAAGCCTGAATTAAATTTGCTACTTTATTTTCTATACGTATCTTTAAAAAATTAAAGCACGCGTTATGACTACAAAATTAACGCTGACTATTGAAGATAAAGTAATTAGTTCAGCCAAGAAATATGCTCAAAAGAAAGGCAAGAGCCTGTCACATCTTGTTGAAAATTATTTAAAATCAATTAGCGTAAAGGAATTAAATAATACCGGTATGTCGCCGAAGGTTTCCAAACTTATGGGGA
>JBDSHT010000097.1:0-24919 GCA_039918315.1 Ginsengibacter sp.
CGTTTTACGGTAAGTCTGGGCGTAATGCCGGATTATACTTACAGCGGTAGCGGAGTACATATTGACGGAATCATTGATGACAGAGTAGCGCAAAAAGCGGGAATAAAAGCGGGTGATGTGATTACAAAATTGGGTGACTTCACTGTGACTGATGTGAACTCATACATGACGGCTCTTAGTAAATTTAAAAAAGGAGATGCTACTAAAGTTCACATTCAAAGGGCGAAAGAGGAACTTGTTTTTGAAATCGTTTTTTAATTAGGTTAAAAGAATTTTTTTAGGATGAAACTGAAAATCAACAATGATGTAATGATTGACGATTTCTTTGAAGAAACCCGCCTGTTGGGGATTGTAGCGCCCATCGAGCAATACCGTTTCTGCTGGCACCTCAATCAAAACCTGAATTTTGATTTTCGGATCAACAACAATATTGAAATTCAGTTGAACAAAAAAACACGTAAGTATTTCTTTCCAATTTATCAATACGGACAACAGGCAGGCACCATACAACATTTTCTTTATAACAATGAAGATGATGGAGAATACCTGCTTCCGGAATTTAAACACCTGGATTTTCTATGGCTAATGAAGGACGATATGATGAGTGAGACTGAGATTACTATTTTTAAAAATACAATTAAAGATATACCCTCAGTACAGATGGTAATTGAACTTACGAATGAAAAAATAAAGAACAGGCAGCACCTTGTATTTTAAAGTTGGTGGCTACAATTCAAATTTTGCCTGTTCTATTTTACAACAATAAAATTTAAAATTATGTGGGAAGAAAAAAACAATACGCTTCATAAAAATTTTGAGTTTAAAGATTTCTCAGAAACTTTTGCGTTTATGACCCGCGTCGCATTGGCCGCAGAAAAAATGGACCATCATCCAAAGTGGACCAATGAATATAACAAACTGGAGGTTTGGCTTTCAAGCCATGATGCAGGAAATAAGGTCACTCCGAAAGACCACAAACTGGCCAAAATAATTGATGGGCTGTAGGTAAGAATTCTTTTCGAATTGACTTCAGAAAAATAGAAATTAATTCGAGACCGCCTTCAGTCCAACGAGCGATAATATTAAGGTCGAAAGAAAAAATAATCTCCAGAAATCTGCGGGTTCTTTAAAAAGTATGAGGCCTACTAAAACAGTGCCTACAGCACCTATGCCGGTCCATACAGCGTAACCGGTTCCAATGGGAATAGTAAGTGTAGCACGGTATAAGAGATACATGCTGATTGAAAGGCAAATAAAAAAACCTACGATCCACCAGGCTGCTGTAGCTCCGGGCGCTTCTTTAGCTTTGCCAAGGCAGGTAGCAAAACCGACTTCAAAGAGTCCACCTATTATCAACAATATCCAATTCATAAATTTATTTTTCGACGGATCAAAAGTAGAAAATGGTTTTAAGGTTTTACCAAAATTACTTTTTCTCTTTTAGATGCCATTCGCCCAATAGGAGTTATAAAATTGTTTAATCCTGCACTCGTTAAAGCCTCAACTACTTTTTTTTCTCCAGATGGATTTACAGCAATTAATAATCCGCCATTAGTTTGTGGATCGGGCAGCGTGGAAAAGGCTTCCATAACATTTACCTCTTTTTCAAAATCTATTTTTGTTTGATAACTATTCCAGTTTCTGTAGGTAGCATCCGGAACTATTCGTTGTGCGAGATACTCTTTCACTCCTTCGCATAAGCGTACCTGTGAGTAATCAATTTCTGCTGATAAGTTACTGCCTTCTGCCATTTCAATCAGGTGACCCGCAAGGCCAAATCCTGTGACATCGGTCATTGCGGACACTTCTGTTATTGCACCTAATTGTTCCCCAATACTATTTAGGATAACGAGTTGATCAATTAATATTTTTAAATGTTGATCCCTAAGTACTTTTCTTTTTTGCGCAGTTGATAAAATTCCAACACCAATTGGTTTGGTTAAAAAAAGTAAATCACCCTCTTGAGCCCTATTATTTTTTTTAAGATTTGCGACAGGGACAATGCCATTTACAGCTAGTCCAAAAAATGGTTCTGCAGAGTCAATACTATGTCCGCCTGCTAATGGAATTCCAGCAAGAGAACAAATTTCCCTGGCACCTTCAATTACTTTTTTTGCCAAAGAAGAAGGTAATTTGTCGATGGGCCAGCCGAGTACAGCAATTGCCAGCACAGGCTTTCCGCCCATGGCATACACATCGCTTATAGCATTTGAAGAAGCAATGCGTCCAAAATCAAATGCATCATCTACAATAGGCATGAAAAAGTCGGTAGTAGAAATTAATGCAGTCCCATTTCCTAAATCATAAACGGCAGCATCATCGTTACTACTGTTGCCCACCAATAAATTATTAGCTGGAAACGCAAATTCCGAATGTAGAATTTCTTCTAAAATCTTTGGAGAAATTTTGCAACCGCAACCTGCACCACGGCTAAATTCGGTAAGTTTTATTTCATCATTTTTATTGGCCAAAGCCACTGGATCAATTTTCAATTTTACTTTTTTTTCTTTTCAAAATTATAGCAGAATTCTTTTTTAAATCGCCGCTGAAACGGATCTCATAATTGATATCCCCATCACGCACAATCAGTAATCCCGTATTAGGTGGAAAGCTGCCCAGATTTTCAGCATACATGATCACATTAATCGAATCGCCCATTTCGGGTGTAAGATAAATTGTTTTGTTCACAGCCTTTGCCAGTAATCCAACCTTTGGCATTACGACTATTCCGTTTATTAAAATGCTGACGGTATCGCCATCCACAGTTCCGTTATCATAAAGCGATAATACCAAACTATCCTGTGTTACTTCCACTGTGCGAATGGTTTCGATTTCTCTTTTTAAAATTTCAGCAGCATTTGTAATTATTTTTTTGCTCAAAGGATTAATTGCAGATTGTACATTTTCTGTTTGCCCCTGATTACCGCTTGCCTTCACCACTTCCCTTCCGGGAATTTTATTCTTCTCTATCTCTTGCGTAGAGCTGGTTTCCTTTTGATTGACATCAGTCTGTCTTTTAGATTGCGAAATTTTGACTACTTCCTTTTCCTGTGCATTGGTTGGCTGGTTTTCAATAACACCGGATCTTGCAATTTCGTTCTTCTTTTTATTTACCATATTAGAATCTGCAATAGGCTTTGATTGGGTGGGAAGTGCCGCAACATTTTTTACTGCGGTTGACTCAGTTTCATTCTTTAAAAGCCCGGAATTTTTAATGTTTTCTTCTTTCTTTTCAGCATATTTATTATCTACAGTCGCAACCAATTTTTCTTGATTATTTTTATTTATTTCTGTTAGTTGTTTCCTTCCATCAACAGCAGAAACAGGTTCCGTTTTTTGCTTCTCACTTTTAGTTTTCGACTCATCTTTCAAAATTTCTTTTTCTTCTTTGATGGCCAGATCTTTTGTTGGTGCGGTTTTATTTTGAGATGGCAATGGCTTATTAATCACAAGTTCTTGCTCACTGTTAGAGATTTCGTCCTTTTTGCTTTTCGAAGAAATAACATTTGAATCAGGCGTGGCTGGTTTTAAATTAATTATATTTTTAGCGATCTCATTTTTGCCTTCGGCAGAATTCGAAACTGTTTTGTTTTTATTTTCGACAATTTGCTTTTGTAAAGAGTTCCCCTTTGGGACCTCTGTATCTTTTGCAGCATTATTATTTGCAACAGATGTATTGGTTGAATCGGAAGTTGTAACTGCTTTCTTTTTTATAGGTCCATAAATTTTTACTACCAATTCGGGGTCGGTAATAGTCGTATCAGGAATTATTTCAGTAGCCGCCGTAGTACCAGAAATAATTGACGAAGAAGACTTTTCGGTAGCTGCGTTTTTAGAATCCGTTTGCTTTTTCTTTTCAGCGATTGCAACAGAAGTTTCTGATAATTTATCACGATTTAAAAAAGATAAATTACCAGCGAGACCCAACTGTTCCAACTTTGGAATTATCAAAGTCTGCCTGAATTTTTTTGTCCTTTCTAATCTAATCGAACCCGTAATTGCATTGTACTCTTTTGTGCGATTCGTTTTCCAGGTTCCTTCAAGAATTTCAGTGCTGTCATTTTCTGAAAAAGCTAAATCAATAAATGTCCTTACTCCTTTGGCTGGTGGTGCTGTATAATCATTATCAATTAGTTTATCATCTTCTACAGAAACAACTCCTTTCTTAATCTTTATTTTTACTTCTTTTACTCCAATATTTTTTACACTATCGATTATGAAAGTTGTGTGGGAATATCCATTGAACTTTCCATTCGTTTCATTTATCGCCAACTCATAATGAATATATTTCTGGGTGGTGTCGTTATAGAGACTCCCTGTCCATACGCCCGCCAGGTCTTTACCCTCCGGAAGAGATGATTGCGCAAAAAGTTGAAAAGGAAGGAGAAAAAATAATAAAAGGATTTTCATTTGCTTCATTTGGATTATCGATCTGCCATCAAAAAACCTTGATCAGGATATAATTCCGGCATTATCAATAGTAACGCTTTTGACAGGTATTTTATTTAATAACGATTCTATATTTTCACGCTTATGCAATGAGTTGATATAGAGTTTATCGTAATACTCAATAAGGATAGAAAAACATTCTTTTACCTTTCCTTCCAAAAGAAAATTAATTGCATTCTTTGTTTCCAGGCCACCCAGTCTTTTTTGAATCCTGGTGATAGAATCAATCAATAATTGGTGATCGAAATTCCCATAGTGTGCGACAATAAAATTCAAACGTTCTTCCTGCGGAATGTCTAAAAAATATAAGGGCACCTTTCGCATTTGTTCCCAAAGTTTTTGGGGGATACCAACAGACCCGATATGACGGCTCTCATCCTCCAGCCAAATTTCATTTTTAGAATTCGTTTCTGCATCACCGCTAGGAGATGCACTATTTCTAACTTTCCATAAATTTAGCGCTAACGAGTTTTCAAACATTTCCTGCGATGGCTGCGGCTCTTGCCCCAGTGCCCCAAACGCCGAACCTTTATGATGAGCAAGACCTTCAAGGTCAATCATTAATTTTCCTCTCCTTTCCATTTCCTGCAACACTTCTGTTTTACCTGAGCCCGTAAAACCACCCAATATTTTTAAAGAATACTCCTTTTCAAATTGAAGTAGAGCCCATGTTCGGTAAGCTTTGTAACCCCCTTTTAAAACATAAATTTTGTATCCATACAAACTCAAAAGCCATGCGACTGTTTCGCTGCGCATACCACCGCGCCAGCAATGTATTAAAAGACTTTTATCTCCTGGAGAAGTTTTTTGGTCAGATATGTTTTTATCAAAATTAATTTTTTCGAGAATTGCAGAAACTTCACCTGGAATAATTTTCATTCGCTCTGAAAAAAAACTCAATCCATGTTCTACCGCTACTTCCCTGCTTTGTTGCTTATAAGCAGTACCTATAATTTTTCTTTGATCATCTGAAAAAATCGAGACGGAAATCGCACCAGGAAAATGAGCATGAGCAAATTCGCCCGGGCTTCGCACATCCAAAACCGGAAACTGCTGAGCAAGCTTTAAAAATTTATCAATGTCTATTACCTGAGTTGGCATGGCTTTATAACTTTGCTTAACAAAAAAACCACTGTAAAATAACAGTGGTTTTATATTATTAATTCAACAACATCTTACCCGTTCATTGACGTTAAGAATTCCACGTTGTCTTTTGTTCCTTTCATATTTTTCATTAATGTATTAATCGCTTCTTCGGGATTCATATCACCCATGTGATTACGAAGAACCCACATACGCTGAAGTACATCTTTGTCAAGCAACAAATCATCTCTTCGCGTAGATGAAGAAATAATATCGATGGCAGGGAAAATTCTACGATTAGATAATCTTCTATCCAACTGAAGTTCCATGTTACCGGTACCTTTAAATTCTTCAAAGATTACCTCGTCCATCTTACTTCCGGTATCAACCAATGCTGTGGCTATGATGGTCAAAGAACCACCATTTTCAATCTTACGGGCAGCTCCAAAAAACTGCTTTGGCTTCTGCATCGCATTCGCTTCCACACCTCCGGATAATACTTTTCCACTGGCTGGAGAAACCGTATTATGAGCTCGGGCTAATCTTGTAATACTATCTAAAAGAATGACTACATCATGTCCACACTCTACAAGGCGTTTTGCTTTTTGCAAAGCCATGGTACTTACTTTCACGTGTTTTTCTGCAGGCTCATCAAAGGTAGAAGCAATTACTTCTGCCCTTACGCTTCGCTCCATATCGGTTACCTCTTCCGGCCTTTCATCCACCAACACAATCATCAAATAACATTCAGGATGATTGGCTGCAATTGCATTGGCTATTTCTTTCAATAGCATGGTCTTACCCGTCTTTGGTTGGGCCACTATCAATCCACGTTGACCTTTACCAATGGGAGTAAATAAATCGATAATCCTTGTTGAAAGATTATTGGGTGAAGTAAATAAATTCAATTTTTGAAAAGGAAAAAGGGGAGTCAGATAATCAAATGGAACTCTGTCTCTAACTTCATCAGGTCCTTTACCATTTATGGTTTCCACCTTCAAAAGAGCGAAATATTTTTCACCTTCTTTTGGAGGGCGAACAGATCCGTAAACAGTATCACCGGTTTTTAATCCAAATAATTTTATTTGAGAAGGAGATACATACACATCATCAGGTGATGATAAATAATTATAGTCACTGCTTCTCAAAAATCCGTACCCGTCAGGCATCATTTCTAATACGCCTTCGGCTAAAATAATTCCATCAAATTCAATATTAAATACCGGCTCCTTCTTTTGTGGGAAAGGCCTTGAATGCTGCTGGTGGCCGTTACCTGCAGATGCCTGAGGAATTTCCATTTCTTCCTCTTCTTCATCTTCATCTTTCAGCAACTCAAGCAATGCTGGTGCAATAGTTTTAGGGTCAGCCAAATGCTCCACATGGTGTACTTTTTCGACTTTTGCCTCTTTGTTTTTTACGTTTGCTTCAGGCTTTGGAGTCTCCTCTTCTTTAACTTTCTTTACTATTTTTTTTCTATCGTCTTTTTTATCTTCCTTTTTTTCATCTTTCTTTTCTTCAGGCTTTTCTTCAGGCTTTTTTGCAATCGCCTCATTCTCTTCCTCAAAAGGGATTTCTGTTTCTTTCGTCTCAGCCGGCTTTACGGCAGGTTTTGCAATGCGTTTCCGCTTTGGCTTTTCTGTAAGCTCTTCGTTCTTTTCTGGTGTCATTAGTGTTTGTTTGTCAAGAATCTTATAAATCAATTCTTGTTTTTTCAAGTCTTTTGCGTTAGTTATATTTTGTTGCTCAGCGATATCCAGCAACTCAGGAACGAGCAACTCGTTCAGTTGTAAAATGTCATACATATAAAGACGTATAGATTAAAGTCAAAAATCTCGATTGAGGTTTGTAAATTCTAAATATTGATATTTATCGTGGAATGGATTCTTTTAATACTGATGCGGTGTAGTAAATTGAAAACCAGTCAGCTTTCTTGTTGCAATATTACATCAAATTTATAAAACATGAAATACTTTTGGCTATGTTTTTTTTAGTTAACATTTCCTCTTTTGTGCTAAAATAGCTATTAGGTTACAAATTTTTACCTTCTTCATTTATCTTTGCGTTTTTAAAATAATGAAATGTTTAACAATAGAAAGCGCATAAAAGAGGTTCTGAACAGTGAAGTGTCACTTACTTCTTCTTCGAACAATGACACGACAGTAATGGGCTGGGTACGGACTTTTAGAAATAATCAGTTTGTGGCTCTTAATGATGGAAGTACTAATTCAAACCTGCAAGTGGTACTTGAGTTGGGGAAATTTGATGACTCTTTATTGAAAAGAATTACTACCGGCGCTTCATTAAAAGTAACCGGAGAGGTGGTACCTTCTTTAGGTAAAGGGCAAAAGGTTGAATTAAAAGCCAGCACTCTTGAAATTCTTGGTGATAGTGATGCCGAAAAATTTCCTTTGCAACCGAAGAAACATAGCCTGGAATTTTTAAGAGAGAACGCCCACCTTAGGTTTCGTACAAACACTTTTGCAGCGATCTTTAGAATAAGGCATTCCCTCGCTTTTGCCATTCATCGTTTTTTTAATGACAAAGGATTTGTTTACCTGCACACGCCAATCATCACTGCGTCTGACGCAGAAGGCGCGGGAGAAATGTTTCAAGTAACATCTTTCGATCTGGGAAATCCGGCAAGGAATGAAGACGGTTCTATTAATTACAAAGAAGATTTTTTTGGCAGAGCCACAAATCTTACCGTAAGCGGACAACTTGAGGGAGAATTAGCCGCATTGGCTTTGGGAGATATTTATACTTTCGGCCCCACTTTCAGGGCTGAGAATTCTAACACAGCCCGCCATCTTGCAGAGTTTTGGATGATTGAACCCGAGATGGCTTTTTATGATTTGGAAGACAACATGAATCTTGCTGAAGAATTTATAAAATGTATTATTAAATACGCATTGGATAATAACAAGGAGGATCTGGACTTTTTAGCCAATCGTTTGGCTGAAGAAGAAAAGCAAAAACCACAACAAGATCGGAGTGACATGGGTTTAATTGAAAAATTAGAGTTTGTAGTGGACAATGATTTTGAAAGATTGACTTATACAGAAGCAATTGATATTTTAAAAGATTCGACTCCAAATAAAAAGAAGAAATTTCAATATCTGATAAATGACTGGGGAGTGGATCTTCAAAGTGAACATGAGCGCTACCTGGTAGAAAAACATTTTAAAAAACCAGTGATACTTACTGATTATCCAAAAGGCATTAAATCATTTTACATGAGGCAAAATGCGGATGGAAAAACAGTAGCCGCTATGGATATTTTAGCTCCCGGCATTGGCGAAATTGTGGGTGGTTCTCAACGTGAGGAAAGGCTTGATGTGCTAACCGCAAGGATGAAAGAGATGAACATTCCTTCGGAAGAAATGTATTGGTATTTGGATTCAAGAAAATTTGGAACGGCTCCTCATGCGGGCTTCGGGCTTGGTTTTGAGCGATTAATTTTATTTGTAACAGGTATGACGAATATAAGAGACGTAATTCCTTTTCCAAGGTTTCCGAAAAATGCAGAGTTTTAATTCAAGAAGATTTTTATAAATATAAAAAGTTCGGATTCACTTCCGGACTTTTTTATTTTACTTAAACAAAATTCAATTTCTCATATTTCTTTCCGAGAATCTTTTCATCATCTGCTCCCAACCAATTGTGTAACATGGTAGCATACACGCTTTTAAAATCTACCGTATGTTTTAAATCTCCTTCATTTAAATCATTCAAATTCGGCATTGCATTTAAAAGACCTTTTTGTTTCAATCCGCCGCCGATAAAAAACATATTATTAGCAGTTCCATGGTCTGTGCCACCACTTGCATTTTGAGCAACTCTTCTTCCAAATTCACTAAAAGTCATAATGGTTACATCTTCAAACCGGTTGTGGCTTTTAAGATCTTTTACAAACGCAGTAATCGCTTCGTTCAATTGTCCAAACAATCGTCCCTGTTGATTTTCCTGGTTCACATGCGTATCAAAACTGCCAAGGCTTAAGTAATATACTTTGGTATTTATATCACTCATTATGAGAGATGAAATAGTTTTTAAATTTCTTCCTAATTCTGTTGATGGGTAATTTTGTGAAGTAGGGCGTTGCCTGCTTTGCTGATAAATATAATCGGCACTGCTCAGGGTTTCACTCAGCGTTTTGTATAAATAATCTACGGCCGCTTCTTCATGGTCGTGATCATGCGCTGCATTTATTTGTTTAAAATATTTTTCGTTGCTGGTGTTAAATAATTTTTTAGGATCCTCTAATGCAAGTCCTTTTAGATGATCACCTTTTAAAGCCAAACTTAAAACATCGTCTATCTCCAGTGCCTGGGTAGGAATGCCGCAGCCATTGCATTGCGCATCTAAGTATCGGCCAAGCCAACCCGTGTTGACATAGTCTTTACTATCGCTGGCGCTTTGCCAAATGTCCATGCTTCTAAAATGAGAACGGTCTGGATTTGGATAGCCAACATTATTCATAATGCCCATACTTCCTTCATCAAAAAGTTCTTTGAAATAGGGAAGCGCAGGATTGATTCCCGCTTCATCGGTAAGTTGTAATGCTTTGTCTTTCTTAATTCCCAGCCCTGGGCGTGATTGATAATAAATATCATTTCGAATCGGAATAACAGTATTAAGGCCATCATTCCCTCCACTGAACTGGAGTACTACCATCACCTTATTTCCCGGCGGAACTGTGTCACGATTTTCAAAGGCTTTCAAAAACTTAGGCATCATTACTGAGGCCGTAGCCAATGATCCTATTTGTAAAAAATCCTTGCGTTTAATTAGCATGTTTCCATTTTTTTATTTTGTCTTAAAAAATATTTTAAGAAAGTTGGTATTCCGGTGTGCTCATCAATTGCACAATGGCCGTTTTAATAAATCCTTCCCGCGACGTATTATCAATGTATCTATTTAAAATAGTAGAAGGAATAGTTCCTCTCGTTTGCAGCACCACAGCATTCAGTTTGTCCATTAATAAATCCCTGGGTGTTTTTTCAAAAACCTGTACAACCCTTTTCCAATCTACGTTTACAGGAAGCTCTTGTTTTTTCGCTTTAGTGTCCACGCCCTGCATACCCATCATTACATCATCATCATCTTTTGGCTTTATTGCAAAGTCTTCAGCGTTGGTTAGTATTTGCGGAAGGCGCATTCTCAGCATCAAAGCACTACTATCAATCCACGATTTTCCTCCCGGCCAACCGGCCACGTTTGGTGGATAAAACAAAACCTGGCCTAACGCTCTTTCGAATAATAATTGAGATTGAGGTACTTCCAATTCCATAGGTATTAACCTTCGGATACCCACCAATAATGCCACAGGAGATTTAATAATTGTCGCGATATTTTTTTCTTCATAAAACCAATCACTCGTAAATATGGCGGTCATCAGTATTTGAATATTGTAATTGCTGTTATAAAAATCTTCGGCAAGTGAGGAAACAATTTGGTCGTCCACCTTTTCATTTACAAAATATTTATAAAGTTTGGCGGTGATAAATTTTGCAGTTGCTTTCTGTTCCAGAATAATATCAAGAATGTCATCACCATCAAATTTGCCTTTTTTACCAAGAAAAGTTTTTTCTCCATTATCATGGAAATTTTTTCTATCAACAAATTCGCCACTTGCCTTAAAGCCCCAGCCGGTAAAGGCCCTGGCTGCTTCCTTTATATCTTCCTCTGAATAATTACCACGCCCCATTGTAAAAAGTTCCATCACTTCCCTTGCAAAATTTTCATTAGGATGTTCCTTTTTATTTTGTTGATTGTTAAGGAACGAAAGCATCGCAGGGCTTTTACTTACTTCACGGAGCAAATCACCAAAATTTTCCAAAGCATTTCCGCGAATAGAATTTAAAAGTTGCTGCTGGTAATAAATATTGATAATACGGCAGGCAAAATGACCATGCCAAAACAAACTCATTTTCTCCCGTAACTGAGCCTCGCTGTTTATCATTTCACTGAGCCACGTTAGATTAAGATCTTTCAGATCGCTGGCAGATTGCTTACGCATTTGCCTCCGTTGGTCATCCGTAGGCTTTTCCATTTTACCCAAAACACCAATTCCTTTTACCAGTCCGTCTAACGCATTATTAGCAACACTAAGAGGGGTTGGTTTTTTCGAAGATGTTTTCTGTAAAAGTTTAAAAAGGTCTTTCTGTGAAACCTGCTCCAGCTCATTTGCATTCTCGGCCATTGGGCCAAAAGCCGCACGCCAAAGGAGATGTTGGTTTTTTAATTGATTGGTAAGAGGCATATTTTAATCTATTAAGGTTGTCATTGTTTTCTTCAAGAAGTACGACGAACAATTTAATAGACTAAACGTAAAACAAGTAGTTTAATATGATAACTATTTGTAAAAAAAATTTGAGAGAAGCAATTTCCTTTTGGTTATTGAATCATTTCTTTCCCAAAATAATTTTGCAGAATTTTAGGAATTTTTATTCCTTCTTCAGTTTGATTATTTTCCAAAAGCGCGGCCACTATTCTTGGCAAAGCCAGAGAAGAGCCATTTAAAGAATGTACCAATTGAGATTTACCCTCGCTATTTTTAAAACGAATCTTTAAACGGTTAGTTTGAAAAGTCTCAAAGTTGCTGACAGAGCTCACTTCCAGCCATTTCTGTTGGGCAGCGCTATAGACTTCAAAATCATAAGTGAGTGCAGAAGTAAAACTCATATCTCCGCCACACAGTCGCAAGATTCGGTAAGGAAGATTAAGAGAGATTAATAATTTTTCAACATGTAATAACATCTCTTCAAGTGCATCATAACTTTTATCCGGATGTACTAATTGAACCAATTCTACTTTATCAAATTGGTGAACACGATTTAGGCCACGAACATCTTTTCCATAACTCCCGGCCTCGCGGCGAAAGCACGGAGTGTAAGCCGTCATTTTTATGGGAAGCTCACTTTCCTTTACCATATCATCTCTATAAATATTGGTAAGCGGAACTTCTGCAGTTGGTATCAAATAAAAATTATCTTCTGTGGCATGATACATTTGACCTTCTTTATCCGGCAGTTGCCCGGTACCATAAGCACTCGCTTCATTTACCATAAAAGGTGGTTCATACTCTGTGTAACCCGCATTGGTATTATAATCCAGAAAATATTGAATCAAAGATCTTTGCAATTTGGCTCCCATATTTTTATAAAAAGGAAATCCGGCGCCGGTAACTTTATTGCCCAACTCAAAGTTGATGAGGTCATATTTTTTTGCAAGATCCCAATGCGGAACAGCATTTGAATAAAGCGCAGGTTTTTCTCCACCTTCTCTTACCACTTCATTTTCTTCCGGAGTTTTTCCTAATGGCACGGAAGCGTGTGGCAGGTTGGGCAGTCTTATTATATCATCATGAAGTTTTTTTTCCAACAAAACCAATTGATCGTTTACGGGCTGTAATAAAGATTTGAGCCGGCTCACTTCCTGCTTTTTTTCTTCTGCCAACTCTTTTTTTCCTGTTGCCATTAACTGGCCTATTTCTTTAGACGTAGCATTTATTTTGGATTGTGTCTCATCAAGCTCAAACTGTAATTTTTTTCTTTCATCATCACCGGCAATGATGATGTCGATCAATGAAAGCTCAGAAAAATTTTTCACTTTTAATCTTTCTATAACCTCGTCTCTGTTTGCTTTTAAATAATTTACCTGTAACATAAATGCGTACTTCTATTGAATGAATTTGCAAATATATTTAATTAGCAGGATGGATGGAAAATTGAAAGCAAATGACGGAGGTGACAAACTATTATTTTTTAAAGTAATTTCGCAGCATGCAAAATGTACAAGATGATTTACAAACAAGATGGTGGCAACTGGAGGCAAAATTTTTAGAGAAGTTTGGCAAAAAGCCCGATGTTGAAGCCGTGTTATTTATAATAGGAATCCAGGAAGTAAGAAACATAAAAAAGAAATTTTCTAAAGAACAAAAGCAAGATCTGATGCACGTAGCGGTATGCTCATTATTAGCACAGAGCGGCTATTATAAAATAGAAAAGTATGATGACGATGGGTGGCCGCACTTCGTGCAAATGAAGGGCTTACCGAGTTATGATATGATTGAGCAAGAGAATTTTTTAAAGGACCATATATTGCTTTACTTTGAAAATTCTGAAGCCTCTTTTTAAACTTATTTGAATGAAAAATTTATTCTATTTAGCATGTTTTGCTTTTTTATTTTCGTGCACCGCCACTAAAAAAAGTACTTCAAAAATAAAAGGACCCGTAAAAGTAAAAATCGAAACAGACTCGGGAACCATCGTCGTACAATTGTATGACAAGACCCCATTACACAGGGATAATTTTGAAAAATTAGTGAAGGAAGGTTTTTATGACAGCCTTTTATTTCATCGTGTTATAAACCACTTTATGATACAGGGAGGCGATCCCAACAGCAAGAATGCACCTGAAGGAATATTGTTGGGAGAGGGAGGTTTACCCTATACGGTGCCTGCGGAATTTGATTCCACTTTGTTTCATAAAAAAGGAGTGCTTGCCGCAGCGCGGGAGGGAGATGCATCTAATCCAACAAAGGCAAGTAGCTCAACGCAATTTTATATTGTGCAGGGAAAAACATTTACGGATGAAGAATTGAATAAAGTTGAAGAGCGCATTAAATTTAAAATTCCTGAAGAGCATCGGCAGGTATATCGGACCATAGGTGGTACGCCGCACCTGGATATGAACTACACTGTTTTTGGTGAAGTGATTAGTGGTATGGAAGTAATTGATAAAATTGCGGCAACCGCAACTGATAAAAATAACAGGCCTCTGAAGAATATAAAAATGAAAATGACAATCATAAAATAAATGTGTAAATAAGTAGTGATAAAAATATTATTATTGCATCAATTTTAAACTTTGTAAATCACTTGATATGAACTTTCCACAAAACCTGAAATACACTAAAGACCACGAATGGATATCTATAGATGGCGACATTGCAACCATTGGTATCACTGATTTTGCGCAGCATGAATTAGGAGATATTGTCTATGTGGAAATAGAGGCATTGAACAAACCTCTTGAAGCGGAAGCGGTGTTTGGAACTGTGGAAGCGGTGAAAACAGTGAGTGATCTTTTCTTGCCGGTTTCAGGCACTATCACTGAGGTAAATTCGATGCTGGAAAGCGACCCCGAAAAAGTAAATTCAGATCCTTATGGTGATGGATGGTTGGTAAAAATGAAAGTCAATAATTTGGAAGATATAAACCAACTAATGGATGCAGGGGCTTACCAAAACCTGGTTGGATAAAACATTACATACATGGATGCTCAAAGGATTCCGTTTAAATATTTTTTACCAGGCATTGCCTGGTTTTTAATTGTTGGGGTATTAGTATTTATGCCGGGGAGCGATGTCCCTGAAGTAAAGTGGCTGGACATTCCGCAATTTGATAAACTGGTTCATGCAGGAATATTTGGGGTTCTTGTATTTCTGTTTTGCGTTCCTTATTTCAAACTTAATATCTCCTTTAAACAAAAGAACCAACATTTTATCAGAGTATGCCTGGCCGCTATCGTGTGGGGTATCGCTGTTGAAATTATTCAAAAATATTTTGTGCCGGGAAGAAGTTTTGATCTTCTTGATTGGGCAGCAGATACAGCAGGAGTTTTAATTGCGTACTGGTTTTGTCGTAAAATTATTGCTTGGCAAAAATCAAAAGCCTGATACTTTTTATGGCTCACTAATTTATTTTTTTCAAAAAACTTTCTAAGCGCACACCAACGTTTTGCCTGATATTATCGTAAAAAAGATTGTAGTCTGCTATGTGATAATTTTTAGTTTTTAAAAAAATACTCCCGAAAAATTTTGGCTTATTTACCCACAAAACATTTCCGTGAACCTGCGCATGAACAAGATTGGGAATCACCTTATCAAAGTTGCGAAGCACCCCTCCCTTATTTAATTCTTTCGGAGCCATCAACGTATCCATGGTCCAGGTTAAGGGGTTTGTCACCCACGCATTTTGAATTTCTTTTGACACTTTTGGAGAAGTATAACCCTCTTCAAACGTACGCCAGCTAACGAAACAACCCGTTTCAGTGGAATCATGGCATGGACTCAATTTATTGAAATAGTTTTTAAAAACAGGTAACCCAATAAGGTAGGCTACCACTAACTTTTCTTTCAATTCGCCATTCTCAAAAAATTCTTTCAACAGTCTTCCGGCATGCAATGTGCCTTGGCTGTGAGAGGCGATAATGATGGGCCTGCCTTGATTATAGTTTTTTAAATAATACAGGAAGGCTGATCTCACATCTGCGTAAGCCGTGTCCAGCGCCGTCTCTGCCTCCTTTTTGTTGTCAGAAAAAAAAGCTGCCAGGTTCGCCTGGCGGTATCGCGGAGAATATACGCGGCAATATTTATTAAAAACGCTGGCCTGATAAAGGATAGAAGTATTGTCTGTTTTCTTGTTCAGCTCTTCATCATCAATATTTGCATTCCATCCCTGTGGCATTTTCATGTCAGTATAAGATGTTGGATAAATGAAAAAAACATCGGCAAGCGAATCTCTTTTTTCTTTCTGTAAACTTTTTGGAACATTATCCGATGGGTCATATTTCTGAGGATTTGCCGCCCAGTACTCCAGTTTACTATAATCAGGAATATGGCTTTTACTTTTAAAAGAATAATTAATTTCCTGGTTGTAAATTTTTTGCCTGCATGACACATTAAAAATGAAAAAGGTAAATATAAGAGCGACAAGAATATCTTTGCAAAAGCGATTTTCTTTGTAAATTGACGTTACCAAAATTGATCGTGATTTTTAATTTTTAAACGCTCAAAATTATGACAATCCCTGTTGTTGATCTTTCCGATTTTACCAAAGGTGATTCGGAATCAAAAGCGGCTTTTGTACAGAAGTTAGGAAAGGCCTATGAAGAAGTCGGGTTTGTGGCAGTTAAAAACCACGGTATTCCCGATGAGCTTATAGCGGATCTTTATAAATATGTACAACAGTTTTTTTCTCTTCCTTCTAACAAGAAAAGAGATTATGAAATACCTGAACTTGCCGGCCAAAGAGGTTATACTTCCTTCGGAAAAGAACATGCAAAAGGAAGTGATGCTCCCGATTTAAAAGAATTTTTTCAATATGGGCAAACGGTTTCAGGTGATCATCCTTTAAAACCGGAATACCCGGACAATGTAGTCGTGGATGAGGTTTCAGGGTTTAACGACACCTTTTTAAAAGCATATCGGGCTTTCGAAAAGTCGGGCCAGTCTATGTTACAAGCAATTGCTTTATACCTTGGCCTTGATGAAAACTATTTTGATGATTATGTGAACGAAGGAAACTCTATTGTACGGGCAATTCATTATCCGCCAATTACCGTTGAACCCAAAAGTGCGATTCGTGCCGAGCAACATGAGGACATCAATCTAATCACTTTGCTGGTGGGCGCTTCTGCCGGAGGTTTGGAGATTTTGAATAAAAAAAATGAATGGATTGGGGTTACTTCCCTTCCCGAACAAATTGTGGTAAACGTGGGAGATATGCTTGAGCGGCTTACCAATAATAAATTAAAAAGTACAACTCATAGGGTCGTGAATCCGCCAAGAGAATTATGGCATACATCAAGATTTTCAATTCCTTTTTTCCTGCATCCGAAGTCTGCAATGAGCCTTGCGGCTTTGGAAAGTTGTATCGATAAGGACCATCCAAAGGCAAATGAAGATATAACTGCTGGTGAATATCTTGATGAAAGGCTAAGAGAAATCGGATTAAAAAAATAATTGTTTTTTAGTGAGCAATCATTGAAAGCTCTCTTATTTAGTTTTACTATAACTGACTTTTATCATTTTTTTGATGGTACTAATAAGACATATACCTTTTTTAAAAGCTGTTTTTTATTATACAATATCTGCATTTGGCGGCCCACAAGGTCACCTCGGAATGATGATGAAAACTTTTGTAGATAACAGAAAGGATCTTACAAAAGAGGAGCTGATGGAATATGTCGCTTTTTGTCAAATGTTACCCGGAGCTTCTTCCACCCAAACCATTACACTCATAGGTTACAAAAGAGGAGGAGTACCACTCGCTGTACTTACTTTGTTAGTCTGGATTTTTCCGGCAAGTCTTTTAATGGGCATTTTTTCTTTCCTTGTAATTTATGTAAATACTTTCCACATAAGCCTCGATGTTTTTAACTTCATACAGCCCATGGCTGTGGGTTTCATCGCGTTCGCAGCCTTTAAAATGTATAAGGTTTCAATAAAGAATACGATAACTTATTTTATTATGGTAGTGGCAGCTATAGCTACTTATGCATTCTTTAAAACCCCATGGATTTTTCCGATTTTGATTGTGCTAGGCGGCGTAGTTACCAATTTTAGTGATAAAAGATACCCTGTAAAAAACGATATCCGGCCGAGACATATCAGATGGACAAATATTTGGTTATTCATTTTAATATTTGCAATCGTCGGCTTTTTGAGCGAGACGGCCAGGAAACAAAATTGGGAAAACAAAAGGGTTTACAACCTCACAGAAAATACCTATCGTTTTGGAAGCCTGGTTTTTGGCGGTGGAGATGTTCTTATGCCAATGATGTATGAGCAATATGTGGTGCGGGAGAAAACCAAATACATGACCAAGGAAGAATACCTTACCGGGTGGGGGCTTGTAAGGGCAATTCCGGGGCCCGTATTCTCTGTAACTTCTTATACAGGAGGAATAATTATGAGAGATAAGGGCACCCACATGCAGATTCTTGGGTGTCTAATTGGCTCGGTCATGATTTTTTTACCAAGTGCCCTTTTGGTTTTATTTTTTTTCCCAGTCTGGAACAATCTAAAAAGATATGTGGTAGTGTATCGATCGCTTGAAGGAATTAATGCTGTGGTCGTTGGAATTATGTGGGCTTCGTCGCTTTATCTACTAAAGGATATTTCGTTGACAGCGCTGAATACTGTCAGCGTTATCAATATTTTAGTGATTATAAGCACATTTATTTTATTGAGCTTTACCAAAATCCCACCTCCATTTATTGTTTTGGGCTGCCTTGTACTGGGATTTATTTTTTAGAAGATTCGCTTGATAAAAATATTTTTGTGAATGTTACTCCTTTCGCCAAATCATAATAAAATGGTTTTTAAAAAAATTCCTTTCAATTAAATCCAGACTGGTAATATTCGCTGTAATCTTTGCCCACATAGCGTTTCCGCAAGTTGGCAGCGGTGTGGTTGATGAAAATATTTATCTAAATTCAAGAGTTTATTTTTGAAGAATCTATTTGTTTATTCCTTCCAGCTCAAACATAAACGAATAAATAAGGGCTATGTCCTTTAGATAATCAAACCGACCAGATGCTCCACCATGGCCAAATTTCATGTTGGTATGAAGCATTAAAACCTGATCCCCGGTTTTTGTTGCCCGCAGTTTGGCCACCCATTTTGCTGGCTCAAAATACTGTACCTGGCTATCATGTAACCCTGTTGTGACAAGGATATTGGGATACTCTTTCTTTTCAACATTTTCGTAAGGAGAATAACTTTTCATGTACATGTATGCATCCTTTTCTTTTGGATTTCCCCATTCATTAAACTCATTAGTCGTGAGCGGAATGCTCTCATCCAGCATGGTATTTACTACATCTACGAAGGGTACCTGGGCGATAACGCCGTTCCACAATTGCGGAGCCATATTTACCACGGCCCCCATCAACAAGCCCCCTGCGCTTCCTCCCTGTGCGTACAAATGTTTACTACTTGTATATTTTTCTTTAACCAGGAATTTTCCAACATCTATAAAATCAGTAAACGTGTTTTTCTTTTTCATCATCTTACCATCTTCATACCATTGCCTTCCCATTTCCTGACCTCCACGGATGTGAGCAATTGCGTAGGCAAATCCCCTGTTTAATAAACTTAACCGGGGAATGTTGAAAGATGCATCCATACTGTGTCCATAAGATCCATAAGCGTAAAGCAACAAAGGCGCATTACCATCCTTTACAAAACCTTTTTTATAAACGATTGAGATGGGAATTTTAGTGCCATCTGTGGCCGTGGCATATATTCTCTCACTCACATAGTCCGAAGGATTATAACCACCAACTACCTCTTGTTGCTTTTTTAATGTTTTGCCCTTGCTTTGCATGTTGTAATCATACACAGAAGCGGGCGTAGTAAGCGAGCTATACGAATAACGGAGATTAGTTGTGTTGTACTCAGGATTACCTGAAACACCGGCTGTATAAGTAGATTCACCAAAATCCAGATAGTGCTCCGAGTTATGCAATAAATCTTTTATCCGCAATTCCACTAACCCATTCTTTCTCTCACTCAAAACAAGGAAGTTTTTAAACTCTTCTACGCCGGACAATAACACGTCAGTCCTGTTCGGAATAATTTCTTTCCAGTTTTCACTACTTGTGTTTGTGAAGGCACATTCCATTAATCTGAAATTTTTTGCATTCCAATTTGTCAGGATCAGGAATTTTTTATCTAAAGAAATTACCTCATACAAAACCTCTTTCTTCCGGGGCTGAAATACAACAAACTTTGAATTTGGAAGGGAAGCATCAATAAAACGAACTTCGGAAGACATCGTCGCACGAGACGTTATGAAAATCTGTTTGTCATTTTTCGATTTTGAAACGCCAATGTAATTCGAGTTATCGCCTTCTTCATACACAGCTTCGTCATTAGCTACTTCCTCGCTGAGCACATGTTTCTTTATCTTCTCAGATAAAAGTGTAGCGGGATTATTGAATGTGTAATAGATAGTTTTATTATCATTTGCCCAAACCAAATTGCCGTTGGAAGAAGGAATCATATCCGGAAGAAACTCGCCAGTTACCAGATTTTTTATTTGTATCGTATATTGTCTGCGGGATACCGTGTCCACAGCAAAAGCCAATAACTTATTATCGGGACTGACCTGAAACCCTGTAGCAGCATAGTATGCGTAGTTTTCTGCCATGGCATCCACATCCAATAAAATTTCCTCTTTTGCAGAAAGTGAACCTTTCTTTCGACAATATTTAAAATACTGTTTGCCATTCTCTGTTCGGGTATAATAATAATAACCGCTTTTTAAAACCGGTACGCTCTCGTCTTTTTCCTTAATCCTGTTCTTCATTTCATTAAATAAACTGCTCTGCAAGGATTGGGTTTTACGCATCATCGCATCCGTATATGCATTTTCTTCTTCCAGATAAGTAACGACATTGTTGCTATAAGGGCCTTTCTTGAAAAAATCAATTATCCAATAATAAGGGTCAGGTACGGATTCATTATGAAGAACACGAACATGCTCTTTCTTTTCAGCGACAGGCGGCTTAACGTTTGGCCATGTATTTGTTTGTGCTTTCATTTTTCCTGGAAATATAAAAAAGATTGATAAAAATAGAATAACCGTAACGCTCTTTCTCATGATAGTCATTTCTCAGCAAGATATTGAAAGCGCACAAATTATCAGAAAACAATTGCCTTGTCAGCAATAATATTGTTGCGAGTCTATTTCCTCTTTTACCACGTCTGGCACCAGATAGCGAATCGATTTTTTAGTTCTTATCATCTCACGGATATGCGTACTCGAAATTTCCAGTAAAGGCGCTTTTAAAATTGTAATTTTATCGGTTGTCCCTTCTTTCAAGGTCACTATAAAACCAGGCCTTTCATAAATGAATACATGGTAATTTTTCAGAAGAACCTGATGGTTTTTCCAGTTGTGGATATTTGAAAAACTATCACTGCCCATGATGACTGAAAATTCATGTTGGGGGTAATTTTCGGTCAAATACGTTAGCGTATCGATAGTAAATGATGGGCGTGGAAGTTTAAATTCAATATTAGAAGAGCGTAAGGCTGTTTCCCCTTCAAGTGCAAGATCAATAAGGTGCTTGCGGTGGTTTTCATTTAGGAGAGAATTGCTCTTTTTTAATGGATTTTGAGGGCTCACTACCAGCCATATCTGCTGTAAATCAGTAAAATTTGCCACATGGCTGGCAATTATCAAATGACCATTATGTACAGGGTTAAATGAGCCAAAGTATAATCCAATTTTCACTACAATATTGGTTTTGTTTCTACGACGATTGTTTCGACAAGGATCTGTGCTGCTTCGTCTATTCGTAAACTCAGCGAATAACCTGCCACTAATACATAGATGGGATCACCTAATGGGGCTTTTTTCCACACAGTGATATCTTCACCAGGCAAACACCCCATTTCCATTAATTTTAAAACAATATCGTCACTTTCAAATGACTTTATTTTTACTTTTGTCCCAGACTTTACTTCGGATAACTTCATTACTGTAAAAGTATCAATCATCCCGAAATTACAATTTCGATTTCAGAAAAATTATAGTGGGCACCATAACCTTCACAAATCATAACGTTAAACTAAAGATTAAGGACAAGCTTCTATTAAAGCCTTTTTTGTCCGGCATCTTCGACGATTTCAATCAAAAGTTTAAATCGATTTCTTATATTTTTTGCTCTGATGAATACCTATTGGCGTTAAACAAACAGTATTTAAATCATGATACTTACACTGATATTTTGACCTTTTCGCTTTCAGAAACTCCCTGGCCTATCATTTCAGAAATTTACATCAGCATAGAAAGGGTGAATGAAAATGCACAAAGCCTTGCTGTTTCGCCCGAAACCGAGCTACTTAGGGTTATGATTCACGGGGTTTTACACCTTTGCGGCTATTCTGATCACACTCCAAAGTTTAAAAAGGAAATGCGAGCCAAAGAAGATTTTTATATCGCCGCCTATTGTTCCACGTGAAACATTTTTACAATGATTTCAGCCGCTAATCTTTTGGGACCCTATTTAAATATCCAACAGAATTAATTGTTCCACGTGAAACATTTGCAAAACTTAGCAATTGCTTTAATAAACCTTTTTTCCATTTATGGTACTTTTGCGAAATGTTTCAAGAATACGATGTGATAGTAGTAGGTGCAGGACACGCCGGCTGTGAAGCCGCTGCCGCCGCTGCAAACCTGGGAAGTAAAACTCTCCTGATTACGATGAATATGCAAAACATGGCCCAAATGAGTTGTAATCCCGCAATGGGCGGAATTGCAAAAGGTCAGATTGTTAGAGAAATCGATGCATTGGGAGGTTACTCGGGAATTGTATCCGACGAAACAATGATTCAATTTAGAATGTTGAATAAAAGTAAAGGGCCGGCAATGTGGAGTCCGCGGGTCCAAAGCGACCGAATGCTTTTTTCAATGAAATGGAGATCTATGTTGGAACAGACCACTAATCTGGATTTTTATCAGGATTCTGTTATAGGTCTCACCAAAACAGGGAATTCAATAACCGGAGTAGTTACAGCGCAAGGACACCATATTTCCAGTAAATCAGTAGTATTAACAAACGGTACTTTTTTAAATGGAGTTATACATATAGGAGAGAAACAACTAAAGGGTGGGAGAATGGCAGAAAAAGCCTCAGTTGGAATTACGGAACAATTAGTTGAATGGGGTTTCGAGTCTAATAGACTAAAAACCGGAACTCCGCCAAGAGTTGATGGACGCTCACTTGACTATTCTAAAATGGAAGAACAAAAAGGGGATGAGGACATTGCTGGATTCTCTTTCACCAACAGTAAAAAACCTATAATCCAAAGAAGTTGCTGGATCACCTATACAAATAAAGAGGTACATGACATATTGAGAACAGGTTTCCATGAAAGCCCCATGTTTCAGGGAAGAATACAAGGGACCGGTCCAAGGTATTGTCCCAGCATTGAAGATAAAATTAACCGCTTCGCAGAAAGGGACCGGCACCAGCTATTTGTGGAACCAGAAGGCTGGGACACAATTGAAGTTTATATTAATGGATTTTCGTCGTCATTATCTGAAGATGTTCAACATCGTGCACTTAAGAAAGTGCCAGGATTTGAGAACTGTAAAATGTTTCGTCCCGGCTATGCGATCGAGTACGATTATTTTCCACCAACACAATTAAAGACTACACTTGAAACGAAACTTATAAAAAATCTTTACTTCGCCGGTCAGATCAACGGTACTACCGGATATGAGGAAGCCGCCTGCCAGGGAATCATAGCAGGAATTAATGCTCACCAGTCAATTAATGATCTCGAACCATTTGTATTAAAAAGAAACGAAGCATATATCGGAGTACTAATCGATGATCTAATAAATAAAGGCACAGATGAGCCTTATAGGATGTTTACCAGCCGGGCAGAGTATAGAACGTTATTGAGGCAAGACAATGCTGACATCCGTTTAACGGAAAAAAGTTACAAAATTGGTTTGGCATCTCAGGAAAGAATGGATAACGTTAGAAAGAAGATGGATGAAACAAATTCTATTATTGAGATGCTCCAAACGGCTAAACTCGATATTACCGACTTCAATCCATTTTTGGAATCAATTGGTTCCAACCCCATTTCACAAAAGACAAAAGCTTCTCAGATTTTGTTGCGGCCTGGAATTGAATTGACTAAAATGATGGCCGCAATTCCTCTTTTGGAAAACGTACTTTCCAGCTACACAAAAGATGCCATACAACAGGCGGAAATTAGAATCAAATATGAGGTCTATCTTCAAAAGGAAGAAGAAATGGTCGAGAAAATGTTTTCACTTGAAAACCAAGTGATACCGGACAGTTTTAATTATGAAAAAATATCTTCTTTATCTAATGAAGCCCGGCAAAAATTTAATAAAATAAGACCTCAAACCTTAGGTCAGGCCAGCCGTATCAGTGGTGTTAATCCAAGCGATGTTCAAATTTTGATGGTATATATGGGAAGATAGTCTTCGTGTATGCATAAACGTTATAAACATAAATATGAATTTAAATTTAGAAAGTAATATCAGCAAATCAGAAGTCTTTGAACAAGTAAGGGAAGAACTGGAAAAAGGCGGATTTAATATTGTGGATCAGGATCAAAGCCGTCCCTGGGGCGGGTTCTACGTGATCGACGAGTCTCAATCTGAAAAATTTATCCAAACTTTTTTGAACAACGTTCCTGAAGCTAAACAGAATGGGCCCGGCAAAATAAGCCCTAAAATTCTTATCGTTGAGTCCGCAAAAAGACTAAGTTGGCAATACCATCACAGGCGCGCAGAGGTTTGGAAAGTAATTGGTGGCAAGGCAGGAGTAGTAATCAGTGACGATGATGAGCAAACCCCTTTGCAAAAGAAAACCGTTGGCGATATTATCGTACTTAAACAAGGAGAGCGTCATCGCCTGATCGGCACAGAAGGATGGGGTGTTATTGCTGAGATATGGCAACATACTGATCCTGGTGCGCCAAGTAATGAGGACGACATCGTTAGGGTTTCAGACGATTTTGGGAGATAAATCCATTTAATCATTTTATAAAATAAAAAGACCTTACGAAATCTCGTAAGGCCTTTTGTGGTGTGGGGCG
>JBDSHT010000098.1:0-4279 GCA_039918315.1 Ginsengibacter sp.
GATCATCTACTTTTTTTACGCCAAGCATACTCCATTCAGAGGCCAACATTTCTTTTAAATTATACTCGCAGATCGTATCGCCCAGTGCGACAAACACTTCTTCCTGATTTACGATTTCCTCAGCAAGGTGAACGGCATGTGCAGAACCCTTTCTTTCATTTTGATAAATGAAATGACAAGTTAACTGTGGATATTTTTCTTTTATGTAATCCTGAATTTTCTCTCCAAGGTATCCAACAATAAAAATAAATTCGTTAATACCTGCCTCGTGGAGTTGATCTACATTAATGCTTAAAATAGTTTTGCCTGCTAATGGAATTAATGCCTTTGGCTGTGTGTAAGTATGTGGACGCAATTTGGTGCCCGCTCCGGCTACTGGAATAATCGCCTTCATTTTATCTAAAATTTATTAAACATGCCCCACTTAAAAGGACGTGAATATAACAAAGTTTTGTCGGTTGAGTTGGCGAAGATACATGTGCGGGGCGATGTTTGAACTCCTCTCGTCATTGATAGAAAAAATGCATTTGTGACTTAGGTATTATTTTATCTTTTTAAATCTATTTCGTAAAAACTTTTAGTACGTTTGCGCAAATCACAAAATATGGAAAGAGATAAAATGATTTTTGATATCATTGATAAAGAACTAAAGCGCCAGCGCGAAGGAATTGAATTGATTGCGTCTGAAAATTTCACATCCTTGCAGGTAATTCAGGCAATGGGAAGCGTGTTAACGAATAAATATGCAGAAGGATATCCGGGGAGAAGATATTATGGAGGTTGTGAATTTGTGGATGAATCTGAGCAATTAGCCATTGATCGTTTAAAGAAAATATTTGATTGTGAATACGCCAATGTGCAGCCCCATAGCGGAGCACAGGCAAATGCGGCTTTACTACTTGCGATACTAAATCCGGGCGATAAAATACTGGGGCTTGACCTGAGCATGGGAGGCCATCTCACTCACGGTTCGCCGGTAAATTTTTCAGGAAAATTATACGATGCGCATTTTTATGGCGTAGTAAAAGAAACCGGCCTCGTGGATTATGATATGTTGGAAAAGCAAGCGAGGGAAATTAAACCTAAAGTGATCATTTGCGGAGCTTCTGCTTATAGCCGCGATTGGGATTATGAGCGCATTAGAAAAGTGGCAGACGAAGTGGGCGCATTTGTATTTTGCGACATGGCACATCCTGCCGGACTGATTGCCAAAGGCTTATTGAAATCTCCTTTTGATCATTGCCATTTTGTTACGTCCACTACCCATAAAACATTACGTGGGCCACGTGGTGGAATTATTTTAATGAAAAAAGATTTTGAAAATCCTTTCGGATTAAAGAATCCAAAAGGTGAAACAAGAATGATGAGCCACTTACTGGATATGGGTGTTTTTCCCGGTACACAAGGCGGCCCGCTTGAACATGTGATTGCAGCAAAAGCTATCTCCTTCGGAGAAATTTTAACTGATGATTTTACTGAATATGCAAAACAAATTCAGTTGAATGCGCAAGCAATGGCAAAAGCATTTAATGCAAAAGGTTATGACCTCATTAGCAACGGAACCGATAATCATCTTATGCTTATTGATCTACGCAATAAAAATATTACCGGTAAAAAAGCGCAGGAAACACTGGATAAAGCATCGATTACTTTAAATAAAAATGCGGTTCCTTTTGATGATAAAAGTCCATTTGTAACTTCGGGAATAAGAGTAGGTGTACCGGCAGTGACCACCAGGGGTTTGAAAGAAAATGATATGCAGGATGTAGTTTCTTTGATAGATAAAGTCTTGATGAATCTTGATGATGAAAAAATAATTGTATCAGTGAGTAACGATGTGAAA
The DNA here is from genome assembly GCA_039918315.1 of Ginsengibacter sp. Taxonomy (GTDB): domain Bacteria; phylum Bacteroidota; class Bacteroidia; order Chitinophagales; family Chitinophagaceae; genus Ginsengibacter. The sequence continues at coordinate 1,844 of JBDSHT010000098.1, forward strand.
GAATTTATGAAGCAATTTCCATTGTACCCTGAATTGGGTTGATTATTGTTGTTGCATTAAATTAATTAAACCAATCAATCTGTTCACATTAATTTCGCCGAATAAATTAGCATCATGATACAACGTGTACAAACCATTTGGATGATACTGGCTGCACTGGCAGTTTTTCTAACACTTAAGTTTAGCTTCTACAGTGGCACTCTAATTGAAAATAATGTGTATGATACACTGATCGCTTCAGACAATATTTTATTACTAATTCTAACAAGTGCGCTGGGAACCGGTATCCTCATTAATATCTTTTTATTTAAACAGAGAAGCCTCCAAATAAAAATTGCGTTCGCAGCCATCATGGTTGAATGTCTCGTCATTTTTATGTACATCAGGCAAATTAAAAATTATTCAGCAGGAAATTTTAGTCTTTGGTCAGCCCTGCATCTATTGGTAATCATCTTCCTCGTTTTCGCAGCCAAAGGAATTTATAATGATTCAAAATTGGTGAAGGATAGTAATAGATTAAGGTAAGCAAGAACCGCCCCTAAACTGCTTACCCGCGATATTCAACTCCTCTTTTCGTAAAAATTGCTACTTAAAAAATCGTAACTTCGGTAAATCTAAAAATAAATTAAAATGCTTGTAGAAAGAACAGCAAAAGAAGTTATAATTCGCTTGCCTGCAACAGTTAACACTGAAGATTTGCAAGCATTCCTGAATTACGCCCGATACAGGGAATTGACCGCAGGTTTTGAAGTTCCTCAATCGGAAGTAGATAAACTCGCAAAGGAAATAAATACAAAATGGTGGACTAAAAACAAAAGTAAACTCACTAAGTGAAAATCGTTGTTGACACATTTTTGGTAAAATGTCAGACAAAGCCTTTAGGCAAAAGGTTCTTTAAATTTCCGCAGCAACTTTCAGCTCCATTCGTCACAAATATTTTCCCGTATAACTTTCTTTTACTTTTTTAAGCTCCGAAGGTATTCCTGCAAAAACTAAATTGCCTCCTTCGTCACCGGCTTCCGGACCAAGGTCTATTACCCAATCCGCAGATTTAATTACATCAGTATTATGTTCGATTACAATAATAGAATGTCCCTGCTCAATAAGTGCATTAAAGGATTTTAATAATTTTTTAATGTCATGAAAATGGAGTCCAGTAGTGGGTTCATCAAAAATAAAAAGCAGATGTCCCTGCCCTTTTCCTTTTCCTAAAAAGGAAGCCAATTTTACACGTTGCGCTTCGCCGCCAGAGAGCGTATCCGACGACTGACCTAATTTGATATATCCCAAACCAACATCACTAAGTGGTTGTAATTTCTTAGAGATCAGTTCACCAGAAACTTCATTCTTCTTTGCGGAAGATTTCTCAGTAGCAAAAAATGCAATCGCATCATCAACACTCATGTCCAGAATATCATAAATATTTTTATCCTGGTATTTTACTTCCAACACTTCCTGTTTAAATCTCTTGCCTCCGCATACATCACAAATCAAATGCACATCCGCCAGAAACTGCATTTCCACCACCTGTTCACCCTCCCCTTTGCAGGCATCACATCTGCCGCCATCCACATTAAATGAAAAATGCTTGGGCAAGTAACCACGAATTTTACTCAGCGGTTGCTTGCTATATAAATCCCTGATCTCATCATACACTTTTATATAAGTTACCGGGTTACTCCTCGATGATTTGCCTATTGGATTTTGATCCACCATTTCCACTTGTGAAATCAAATCAACATCTCCGGTAAGGCCTTTGTTGAAGCCTACTTTTTCAGCAAATTCTCCTTTCAGTTTTTTTAGTGCCGGATACAAAATTTGTTTCACCAAAGTAGTTTTTCCACTACCGCTAACTCCTGATACAACACACAAAACATTCAACGGAAAAACGACATCAATGTTTTTTAAATTATTCTGTCTTGCCCCTTCAACTTTTATAGACCGGTTCCATTTACGAATGTGTTTTGGCGGATCAATATTTAATTCACGTTTTAAATACTTCCCTGTCAGACTTTTCGGATTTTTAATAATAGAATCATAATCTCCTTCCGCAATTACCTCCCCACCGAGATGGCTCGCTAATGGGCCCATATCAATGATGTGATCGGCTTTTCGCATCATCATCTCATCGTGCTCTACCACTACCACTGTGTTTCCGAGCGCTTGCAATGTTTTTAAAACCTCGATTAAATTTTCAGTATCACGTGAATGCAGCCCGATGGAAGGCTCATCTAAAATGTATAATGAATCCGTAAGATTGCTTCCCAAACTTCGAGTAAGTTGTATGCGCTGGCTTTCCCCACCGCTTAAAGAATTGGCCAGGCGACTTAAAGTAAGATAGCCCAAACCCACGTCCTTCAAAACCCTCAGGCGGTTATTAATTTCAATTAAAATTCTTTTGGAAACCGTCTTGTCATAATCTGATAATTCAATTTC
>JBDSHT010000099.1:0-3212 GCA_039918315.1 Ginsengibacter sp.
CGCAGAATTACTTAACGAGGGAAAGGTGAAAGAAGCGTGGCAGGTGTTGCTGGCGCTGGCGTCACCGCTATAATTGTTAGAGCATTTTTATAAAAGTTTAAGGATAATGCCGAGCCTGTTTGATGATTTAAAATTAGTTCACTAAAGCGAATTTTGCTATATTAGTTTAATAGTGTTTATAAAAGTAGAAGCGTATTTTTAGCGGAATTACAAACATTATCTGTAATTATAATTGAGATCTCGCAATATTTGAAAGATATAAAAAATACCTCTATTTCTAATCCCATATTTGACATTATGTGGTGCATTATATCACATGAAATATTGGGACACTTTTAATATAAACGGACTTTCTTTTATAAGCCTTTCAGACATTATTAAATCATCAGTTTATCCAATTTTTACTATACTATTTACAGTCGCATATAACTTGACCATACAAAATTTAATATTGCCTTCAAATGCTGACAATGAGACAATCATTAAACCAAGAAGATCTGTTAGCAATATGACACTTTTAATTGCTTATTTTGTTGCGATTTGTGCCGTTGCCACAATCATTTATTTGACAAAATATAAGTCACCTGATAAGTTGATGTGGTTCGGACTTTTAAACGCTCTTTTCCCTTCAATTTATTTAATAAACAATAACTTTTTAAAAGGACAATTTATATCTGAAAGAGCAAGGCGACTTGCAATTGATTTAATTGTTTTTATTCCAGTTGTTGCTTATTACACTGGAAAGTATAAGAGTGAATTAATCTACCAAAACTTACAATACAAATACAGTGTCAACACACATATTGACAACAATATCCTTCGTAATTCATCTTCTGACACACTAAAATTTGTTGGTAATACGGAAAAGCATTTTGTCTTTACTGATTTAAATAACATAAGAATTTACTTTATAAAATCTGACAACATAGACACATTAATTTTGTATGAAAAAAAATAACTACAGCTAAGGCATTGGCGGATATGACTGGTGCCCTGGAATCTTTGAACTTTGGGCTTAGCGTAAGGGTCATGCAACTTATACCTCCACGCAAAACAAGGGTTTCGTTTTAACGAAACTTCTTTCTATCTTTGTGTTTTCAAATTGTAAATGAATGGAGTCTCGTTTCGACATTATATTTTTAGAAGAAGCGTTTGCCTTTCTTGCGCACCTTGACAGAAAACATTACGAGAAAATTCTTTATAATATCCGTAAATCTCAGACAGAAAAAGACCCTGAACTTTTTAAGAAACTTACAGGTGAAATTTGGGAGTTTAGAACACTTTATCAAGGCTTGCAATATCGGTTGCTTGCTTTTTGGGACAAGACAAATACTGGCAACACTTTAGTTATTTCTACACACGGCTTTATAAAGAAGCGAAGTAAAGTTCCTGATAACGAAATTCAAAAAGCTACGCAGCAACGAACAAAATATTTTGAAGACAAAGAAAAACTTAACAAGAAAAAGAAATGAAAACATACACATTAAATCAAGTGCAAGACAAACTTATTGGCAAAGTTGGCACACCTGGTCGTGACAAATTCGAGTATGAACTTAAAATGGATTTAATCGGAAAAGCCATCAGGCAAACCAGGCTGGAAAGACAAATGACGCAAGAAGAATTAGGTAAACTAATCGGTGTGCAAAAAGCTCAAATTTCAAGACTTGAAAGCAATGCCAGCAATGCAACTATAGACACGTTGATGAGAGTGTTTTCAGCATTGAAAGCAAAAGTGAAACTCCATGTAGAACTGCCAAATTTAAACGTCAGTGTAGGACAATAGCTACGGGTACAGCATGATCGATTTTGTGCAAGCGTGGCGAATGCCCTAATAATGGGTTCCGTCTTTAGGGGATTTCAACCATAGTCGGGGCTGAAAGATTTTTAAGAAACCTTCCTTACACTATTTGCAGAAAAAGAATTGATAAAATGAATAATTCAGTTGCAAAAGTAACCGTAGAATTAAATAGAGAGCGTAAAATTCATAAGCCGAAACGGTGTGATAATTGAATTCGCTCAGAGACTACAATCAAATTTATTCGTAAGCAAGAACCAATAAATTCTTTACTCTTTCAAAAGCATCCCGAAACCACTTTTTAACTTTTACTGAAGTCTTTATCAGCCTACAACAGAGTAATTTCATTCAATGAAAACGGGGCTTCTATTATTTTTCTTACTTCCTGTGATGTGTTTTTCCCAAAAAACATATCCTTATAAAAACCTGGTGCTGGAGGGTGGTGGTGTACGCGGATTGGCGTATGCAGGGGCTTTGCAGGTGTTGGAAGAAAAAGGAATATTGGAAAATATAGAAAATGTGGCAGGATCTTCTGCAGGTGCCATAGCCGGTTTGATGGTGGCTCTCAATTATAATTCTCACGAAATTGATTCTGTTCTTAATAAATTAAAGATTGCGGATTTTAATGATGGAAAATTCTTTGTGGGTAAAATACGAAGGATCAAAAAAGAATACGGTGTTTTTAAAGGAGATAAAATTGAAAGCTGGCTTTCCAGTTTGATTGCTGAAAAAACAGGTAATGAAAATATTACTTTCGAAGGGCTTCATCAATTGCATTTAAAAGATAAAACGTTTAAGAACTTCTTCTGTACAGGTACTAATATTTCAGGACAAAAAGTAGAAACACTTTCCTGGAAAACGTGGCCGAAAATGAAATTAAAAACAGCGGTACACATCAGCAGTTCTATTCCTTTTTATTTTATACCGGTTGCTATTGATAGCGAAGGCAACGAAGTTTCATTGAGTGATACTTCTGTCAACCATAACCTGTTTGTAGATGGCGGCATGCTCAGTAATTTTCCAATAAATATTTTTGATTCCACTTTGGATGGCGGTAATCCTTTAACGAGCCAGCATGTTATTTACAATCCGGAAACATTGGGTTTAAAATTAGAAAGAGGAGACCAGGTAAAAATTTTTGAAAAAAATGAAACCGAAATTGCTCCTTACAACATTACCAACATGAAAGATTATTCACATGCCGTAATGAACCTGATGATGGAAAGCCTTAATCGAAAATTCGTTGATTTGGCCAATGAAAAAGGAAGAACGATTTACATAAGTTATGGCACGATTTCCGCCAAAGTGCGAAAGGTTTCCGCCGAAGAAAAAACGATGCTTTATAACAATGGCAGGGCGGCAGCCCAAAAATTCTTTCAAGAAACTCCAACTGTTTTCAAATAATTATTTCGCTACC
>JBDSHT010000100.1:0-11484 GCA_039918315.1 Ginsengibacter sp.
TCTCAGAAGGAAGTGACATGCCTTTTACAAGATTCGAAATGCCGGTAAGGCCAAAAGCGAGGGTGCCCGCGTGTAACAAAAAATCTTTTCTATTTGACATCGTTGTTGATTTTATTTTTATTATTTATCTTAAAAAATTACTTGAGATATTTTTCAAACCAGTGTAGCATTTCTATTTGCATCTGGTCATTATAAACGTGCCCGGTATGGGGATAAACAATACTCTTAAAATTCTCAGGTTTTTTATACAATGAATAAACGGTGCTGAGTTTTTTCTCGAGCACATGGACACCACTAAGCGGTGATCCATTATCACTATCGCCAGTTAGTGCTAAAAATGGTCTTGGTGCTATAAGTCCCATCACGCCTTCGGTATCAAAATGGTTCAGCATTCCAGGAAGAAAAGTGTACATACCGTGGGCATTGATTTGCCTTTGTTGAATTAGTTCTGTATATCGGGTAAAACAAGAAACCGCCACCACTGCCTTAATTCGATTATCAATTGCAGCCAGCCACCAAGCACGGGTACTACCCATACTCATACCTTCCACTCCAATTTTAGAGGTATCAATTTCAGGACGGGTCATCATATAATCCAATGCAATTTGCTCATCGCGCAATTGCATTCCCCAGATGGTGCGGCCAAACCATTGATTAATTTTGAAAAGTGAATTCAATTGATTCTTATATCCGTCTTCCATGGTTTCGTTGGCACCGGCAGGCCCCTGACCTAATCTCTCTCCGTGAAATGAATTATCAATTGACATCAAAGCAAAACCGTGAGTAATAAGAAGCGCCAGAACGTCCTGATTTGAGGAAACCATACCAAATACAGCGTCCTTGCTGAAACTATGACTATGCAGACCGAGAATAAGAGGAGGCTTTCCTTTTGTGTTTGTAGGGATTGCCAGGTAGCCTGGAATCATTGCATCAACTTCATTATCTATTAAAAAATTTTCAAAAATATATCCATCACGCACCTCTCTCGTCACTATGGTTACTTTCGGATGTTTGGGTCTTGGCGGAATCTTTCCAAGAAGTGACGTCACCGTATCATAAACATTTGGCCGCTCCTTAGTCCAGGCAGCAAAACTTTTAGGAAATTGAAAATCAGGATAGTCAAATTTTTGAAAATATTCAGGTACTCCCTCCCATGGAATCTGCTCCTTCCATAATGTATCATTATGAGCTTGCCCAACGGATTGAAAACAAATCAACAACATCAAAAAGCAAGTAGTTGAAACTAAAATATATCTCGTAAGAATTTTCATTGAATTTGCGTTTACGTACCCGAATATAACTTATTTATTAATTGAAATCAAAATGGATTTCCATCCCACAAATCCTGTTTAAAATGTATGATTTGTAATATACTTTTTAATGTAAAGTCTGGCATAAGAACCAGAGAGCTTTACTATAATTTAAAAAATATCTTTTTCTTATAAAGAAAATACGCCAGATACCAAAACATCGCAGCGACCAGCACGACATTGATCATACTTATACCGACATCTCCAGTCCAACTAAAAAGCCGCGATGTAAACGGAGTTACCATCTTATAAAAGATACGTCCTCCACCCAACTCTGAAAAAAGATAGAGAAAAATGGGGTTCATGCCAAAAATGGCAAAAAAATGAGGTAACTTTTTCAAGTTTAAAATATCAATAAGTGCATAAGAAAGGGCCATTGCAATTAATGCAAATCCACCACTTACCAGCACATAAGTGCTTGTAGAAATTCGTTCAATGATGGGAATATATGGTCTCAATGAATAACCGATAACAACTAATACGGCCCCAGGGATAATCATTGATAAAAACTTCTTTTTATGAGACCAATTATTCATCAGCATCTTACCCACGATAACGCCCCAAATTACGTGAGCCAACGTGGACACGGCGTTGAACGTAACCCAATGGTAGGGGTTTAAATACCCGACAGTATTTAAGTCAAACCAGTTTCCAAAATTATTATCAGGCAAAAGTTGATTAAACCCCTCGACCGGCCAATAACGATAGATTAAATCGGAAAAAATAATCACAGCAAACGAAACAACTATTTGCCATTTTATCTTTTTCCGCATCAATAAAAATGCGATCGGATAAGTGAAAGCTAATTGAGGTAAAATATTGGTTAAGTAAAAAGCCTTTTCATGTGCACCTAACATAAAGCCTAAAACCAGCAACCAGAAAGAACGGATCAAAGCATGGCGAAATAATTTATTCCAACTCTCGCCTCGTGCCAATCTTTTACTTACAGAAAATGGCATAGCCACTCCCACAATGAACATGAAGAAAGGTTGAATTAGATCCCAAAAATAAAGTTGGTACCATTCACCATGACCACTTTGCCGTTGGATTGCAGCGATCAAACTTCCGCCCTTTCCGGCTTTTACCATTTCATCAAATATTCCCGCAATACCAGTAATTAGTATCAATAATGTAAGTCCCCGAAAAAAATCAATGGATAAGATTCGTTTAGGTTCAGGATTTAATTTTGATTCATCCATCTTAAATGAAATATTTACTATTAGGAGAATTAGATTTTAAATAATTTCTTGGCATTTCCATAAAGGATTTTTCGTTCAATCTTTTTTGTTGCGGAAAGTTTTCGAATTTCAGCGATAGTGTGAATTGCCTGGCAAGGAGAACCTGGTATTATTTCACCATCCCAATTTGCAGGATCGGGGCAATCACTTCCAAATAGCAATTTATCCTGGTGGCGCTCCAGAAATTTTCGTGCATGATCTTCATCGCGGGTTAATGAATGTTGCCCCGAAGTAGCTGAAAAATCTGCGTATTGATTGGGATAATCACTAAGTAACCGATCTGCTAAGCCACCAGGTGTTATTTTTCCTTTTGGATACAATTCTGTAGTGGGAACATAGTTTTTGTCAATATAACCCCACCATTCCTGGGCGTGTGCAATGAAATTAACTTTTGGAAATTTCTCAAGCATAGTGTGAAATCTCTCAATACCATAATTGTACATTTGATACTGCCAATGCATCAAAACCGGCACATCATATTCCTGAGCCAATTGATAAATTTTTTGCATTTCCGGAGAATCGCATTCTACTCCAAATTTCAATTCGCCTATAACAACAGCACCTAGCTTAAGATATTTTTCTATCTCTTGCACAGCACCAGAAAGATCTGGCACCTCACAAGCACCAAACAAAAATTCCTTTGGATGCTCCTTTGCAAACCTATAGGTTACTTCGTTACCCGAAATTAGACACTCTAAGCCGTTAGAAAACCCCTTATGTGTAGCGGCTGAAATAACAGACCTGCCTGCCGGCAGAAGAATGGTAGTCGTTACTCCCATATTCCGTTGATGAGCGGTCAGATAATCCTTGTCGTAACGGCCCATATAGTTTGAGTGCTGATGGACATCAATTATAGGCTCCGGCTTTTCGTTAGCTATCCCTAAGATTCCGGCACTCTTTAGAGAGAGTGCGGTGCCTGCCAAAGCTAAACCTGATGTAGTAATAAAATTTCGACGAGACAGAAACGACGTCTTCTTTAATTTGGATTTACCGTCTTTATTCATGTTGAGTTTTTTAGAGAAAATAGCCTTAAGAGTGATTAAAATATAATTTATAATTCCCAAAACAAAAACTTCCAATCAGTTTTTATCCGTCCCGCATTGTCTATCAATGTATGAATCCTTTGTTACCTATTTTCCTAATCGGTTCTTATTTCATTTGTAACTCACCACTCTTAAATTCAAATAATGCAGGTTTATTTTTAATGAAAGTATCTCGATATTTACAGATCGGTAACGTACACGAATTTATCATTTATTTTGGAAGAAAAAAGTTTTTCTTTTGATTTTTTTGAACTTATAAAAAACTATTTCTAACACTAATCCTTCACAAAACATTTCTCATATTTAATCTTAAAGTAACAAACTAACGATTTGCTTTTCTACCGTTTCGCAACCAAGAGTGTAACCAGGGCTTGATTCTGAAGTAGTTTTATAAGAAGTAAAATATTTTTGAATATTTGAATGAATTGTAAATTTACCGCGATCTCTTATCAACTTTTATGACAAAAACGAGAATCCATTGACTAGCTCCAATAGTTTTTCGATGGAACTTACAATTTCAACAGTGAGTTTTTCCGCTTGTTTAGTAAATTTTCGAATTTGCTCGGATAATGATCTTATGGTAGTACTTCCATAAGGATATGCAACAACTTCTTATAACCACTAAATTCACTACCATCATTATCTTTATTTAGAAATTCGATAGAGGCGACACTGTGTGATGTATCTGACCCAATAAACCCACCCCTTTTTTTTAAGATTGATTTTTTGACTTTGCAAAGTTGATTTTGTTGTAGATAGATTAAGAGTCACTTTAGTAAGTGCTGTAGATTTTATAAAATGCAAACGACTAAATTTATTCCGCCCCATAAACATTATTTGTAAATAACAACGTTACACTTTTGGAGTTACCGGATTTGGAATGCTAATCAATACGTGCAGTTCCATTTTCAGTGATGCGGCCCATAAAATATACTTTGCAATCAAAGCCTACTGCGATTGAGTTTACATACAAAGGACCTTCGCCATTTTTAAAAAATATTGGTCCATGATCTTTGTATTTCTGATCAATCAAATCATAAGTTATAAGTTGCAAATGTTCCATTCCTTTCGCCTCTCCTTTTGCGGAGTTCTGTTTCCCTAAAACCCGGCTTCCATTTTCATACATTGGAGCTCCGGTGAGATAATAAATGGTTCTTTGATCAGGGCCAAGCACGAAGCCTAGATAACCATAGGTAAACTGATCAAACATGCCACTTCTTTTCGAGGGAATAGAAGTAAGTCTTTCAATCAACTCAATTTTATGGTCATCGACATTGAAGCGAAATAAATACCCGGAATTTCCATGTATTCCGTAAAAGCAATTATGCGGAGCAAACCAGAATATTTGTCGCCAATTGTATGCCATGTGTCCGGGTGAAGAAGGGTCGTAAATCCCGAAATAATCTTTTTCTAAATCATCTTCCTTGATGCCTCAAGATTGCTGGCACCAGGGTGTTCCCCATATCTGGGAAATCACGCTGTGGTTTGAATTAAAATTTGTTGATTCCATCTAGCACATTAAGTTTTTTAATCTTAAAAATTACTTTTAGTAGTCCGCTTTCTCTTCTATTTCCTGCTGTGCTCAATTGGCTTCCAATCCTACTGATTTATTTCTTGCAGATACCTCAAAAAATCTTTCCTTAGTAAGATCGAAATGCCTATCACAACACCATCAGAAAATATATTTTTCTGTGTACGTACAAGTAGATAGCTTATTTTAAATACCAATTATTTTCTTTTTCAAAAATTCCGAAGGAAAGCTTTCCCATTCCATTGAATAAAAAGAAGGGCGAAGTGCAGGTGTTATTTTAAACTGACTTCATTGCTATCGACGGTCTTTTCAGGCTGACTTCCATTTTTGAAGAGTAGAAAATTTTTGCCTCCGCTGAAACAAAACTGTCGAATATTTAAAAACAACTCTATATTTGTGAGCGTACACGTTAAAATAATCAGAAAGAACCTTTTCCCACTTTTTTACCCCACTCAGCGTGGAAAATATTGTCAAAAAACAAAACAGGCTGCATACTCAGCAGAAAATATTTTATCACATAATCCGTTTTAAATAAAAAAACAATGGAAAGTAAACAATTCATTCTCCAACTCAATCAAGTAGGAATAAACGACATTGAAACCGTAGGTGGTAAAAATGCATCCCTCGGTGAAATGCATCAAAACCTTTCAGGCCTGGGCATTCAAATACCAAATGGATTTGTAATCACTGTAGCTGCCTACCAAAATTTTATAGAGTTCAACAATTTAGAAAGCACAATTAGCCACATTATAAGTACGATTGATTATAATAAACTTGAGTCGCTGCGTAGAGGTGGATTGCAGGCAAGGCTTTTAATTTCTAACGGACGTTTCCCTAAAGAAATGAGTGAGATGATCATCTCGGCCTATGAAAAATTGTCCAGTGAATATGGACAGGATTATACAGACGTGGCCGTTCGTTCTTCCGCGACAGCAGAAGATCTGCCGGATGCTTCGTTTGCAGGACAACAAGAAACTTTTTTAAATGTTCGTGGACCCGCATCGATCATGGATTCTGTGAGAAATTGTTTTGCGTCGTTGTTTACTGACCGTGCTATTAGTTACAGGCAATCATTCGGATACAATCACTTTAATGTAGGCCTAAGTATTTGTGTACAAAAAATGGTACGAAGTGATCTCGGTTCTTCGGGTGTTGCATTCAGTCTCGATACCGAAAGCGGATTTAAAGATGTGGTTGTCATCAATGGGTCTTATGGACTTGGTGAAATGGTGGTGCAGGGTTCTGTGTTGCCGGATGAGTTTATTGTTTTCAAACCCTGTATGCGTAAAGGTTTCAAATCCATCATTGAAAAAAAATTAGGCAAAAAAGACAAGATGATGGTGTATGGAGATAAAGCAGATGAGCGGGTAAAAATTATTCCAACGGAAAAAGGATTTCAACAAAGATTTTGTTTAGATGACCAACAAATAATGCTCCTGGCTGGTTGGGTTCAACAAATTGAAGAGTATTATTCAACACTCAAAAATAACTGGACACCCATGGATATAGAATGGGCGGTGGATGGGCTTAGCAAAGAAATGTACATCGTGCAGGCACGCCCGGAAACTATTCATTCAAGAAAGGAACACAACAAAATTATCGAGTACAAATTAGCAGATACTGAATCTGAAAAAGAAGTATTGACTACAGGAATTGCTGTCGGCGACAGGATAGGTTCCGGGAAAATAAATATTCTTTTTTCAATGGACAAGCGAGTAATTGAAGGTCATGAATTTAATGATGGCGATGTGCTTGTGACCGAAATGACCGACCCGGATTGGGAGCCAATCATGAAAAAAGCTTCAGCTATTATTACAAACAAAGGTGGACGAACCTGCCATGCCGCAATTGTGGCAAGGGAATTAGGAGTGCCTGCAATAGTAGGCTGCGGCGATGCTACCGAGATTTTAAAAGAAGGTGCAGAAATAACCGCCAGTTGTGCAGAAGGAGAAACCGGCTTTGTTTACAAAGGCAAAATTCCTTTCCAGAAAAATGAATACAACTTAAATGATTTGCCCGAAATAAAAACACCTTTGATGTTGAACATTGCTTCACCTTCGATGTGTTTTCAATTTTCGCATTTGCCTAATAAAGGTGTGGGTCTGGCGAGAGAAGAATTTATAATTAATAATTATATCCAGGTGCATCCGCTTGCTTTATTAAAGCATAAAGAATTAAATGACGAAGAACTCACTAAAAAAATTGAAGCAAAAATTTATGGTTATGAAAATGAAGAAGATTTTTTTATTAAAAAACTTTCTTACGGCATCGCAAAAATTGCCGCTTCGTTTTTTCCATCCAAAGTAATTGTCCGTTTCAGCGATTTTAAAAGCAATGAATATTTTAATCTTCTCGGCGGCAATCACTTTGAGCCTCATGAAGAAAATCCGATGATAGGCTGGCGCGGAGCATCACGATATTATTCGAAAGAATATAAACCGGCTTATGGATTAGAATGCAGGGCAATCAAAATTGTGCGGGAAGAAATGGGATTAGATAACGTTGTTGTTATGATTCCTTTCTGTCGCACGGTTAATGAATTAATAAAAGTGCAGGAGGTGATGAAAGAATTTGGATTGGAAAGAGGTAAAAACGGACTCGAACTTTACCTAATGGCAGAGTTACCTTCCAATGTAATTTTAGCGGATGAATTCGCAAAGCACATCGATGGATTTTCGATCGGGTCAAATGACCTTACTCAATTGACATTAGGCATCGATAGAGACTCATCACTTGTCGCTCATTTGTATGACGAACGAAATATGGCTGTTAAAAAAATGATCACTATGTTGATTGAATCTGCAAAAAGAAATAAAGTGAAAGTTGGCATTTGCGGGCAGGGACCATCCGATTTTCCTGACTTTGCACAGTTCCTTGTAGAGGCTGGTATTGATAGCATTTCAGTTACTCCTGACTCACTATTAAAAACAATAAATGCTATTAAATTAATAGAAGGGCCTTAATGAATTTTAAAATTTTAGCAGCTTATATTTTGGTTTTGAAATCAAACATTTGCATAACCAAGTGATCGTCGTCTATCAAAATTTATTGACCCTTAAAATAAAAAATTCACACTAACCCGCCGTTTTCTTGCATTCGTAAAGTCAAATTAATTTGGGATAAAAGATTTTTATTGCGAAAGAAAAAATACTTTTTAATCCCCGCTTCTCTCCTATTTGTAAAACGTTGTGACGCTGTACCAATCTGCGTCGTACACTTTTTATCCGACCCGATGGAACGTTGGGAATAAACCATACCGCTTACTATTTTTAGCATTCCAACTTTGGAAACTGCCTACCTTTATCGAAATATTGAACCGGAGATTATAGCAGAATACTGGACCCTATCAAGGTTTTAAAATTTTGCATTAAGTCTTGTCTCCCAAATAATATGTTACCTAAGTTCAAAAAATTCTTATTAAACCCTAAGTTATATCTCAGTGAGATTACAGGTGTATTGCTTTTGTGCCTGGGTATTTATTTTTTAAAAAGCCAGGAAAAGGAATTGCATAATGTTGGCGAGTATATGAGGTCCGGAAACTCAGTCTGGATTGCTGCAGGCATCTTTATTACTGTTGTTTATATTGTCCTTCAGGCCCTGATGTACCTGGCAAGTTTCAGATCGGTAGGCCTTCGGGTGAGTCTATGGGAGTCTGCCGTTTTGTTTTTAAAAAGAAATCTTATCAGCATATTTTTACCGGGAGGAGGAATTACTTCGCTGGCCTTTTTTACAAAAGATATTCAGCAGGAAACTAATGAGGAAAATAAAAACAGGATTCATCTTGCCAGCACGATATATGGCTTTACAGGTATTTTATCTATTGTAATCATTGCTATACCCGTATTGATCTATCTCGCTTTTATTGGCGAAAGCTGGGAGAATGCAAATGATGCGGCAGCGATCCTGATTTTCTTTGTACTGCTTTTAATTTACTTGATTTATTCTTTTATAAAAAGAGGTTGGGTACACCGCCTGGTCCACCGTTTTTTACCACAGATAAATACTGAGTTCAGAAAAAATCCAAATTTCAAACTTCACTTTTTTATGGTGAGCGTATATGCCGTGCTCATTGATCTTGCAGGCATTGTGCATTTATATATTGCTATGCGGGTTATGGGTGCCGATGCCAGTTGGAAAATTGCGCTGATAGGTTATGTTATCGCTACTTTACTTTTGCTCATCTCGCCTTTTTTAAGAGGAATCGGTGCAATTGAATTTTCCCTCACACTTGTCCTAAAACACTATGGATATTCCATTTCAGAAGCTTTAGCTGTCACATTAATTTACCGGTTATTTGAGTTCTGGATTCCTATTACCGCAGGCATTATAAGTTTTTTGCTACGCAAAGGAAATATGCTTTTAAGAGTGGCGCCGGCATTATTGCTTTTTGCTTTAGGCATCATCAATATTATTTCTGTGCTTACTCCGGCATTGCATTATCGGGTAAGATTATTATTGCAGTTTCTGCCGGTGGAAACTATCCACATGTCCAATTACCTGGTATTTATTTTAGGGTTACTTTCTATGATTACTTCCGCATTTCTTTTTCGCGGTTTAAAAAATGCCTGGAAGTTTGCCATACTGATTTGTGTGTTATCATTAATTGGAAACTTAACCAAAGCAATAGATTATGAAGAAGCTTCTGTGGCATTTTTCACCTTGCTTGTTTTATGGTTTACCAGGAAACAATATTATATAAAGCACAATAAACAACTCCAAAGATTTGGTATTGAAACGTCCCTCATCATCCTCGCAGGAGTTATAATTTATGGCGTAATAGGATTTTATTTTTTAGATAAGCGCCATTTTGGAATTGACTTTTCTTTATTGGATTCTATCAAACAAACATTGCTAAATTTTATTTTACTTGACATAGACCAGTTACAACCACTCACCCGTTTCGGGAAAGTTTTTTTACACACAATTCAAATAAGTGGGATCATTTCTATTTGCCTGGTATTTTATGCGTTAATAAAACCCTATTTTATCACCGCTGAGCAGGATGTTGAAGATCTTTTGAAAGCAAAGGAAATCATCACAAAATTTGGATCATCACCGGTAGATTATTTTAAAACATCTGAGGATAAATTATTTTATTTTGGCGACCAGACAGAAGGTTTAATTTCTTACAGAGTGGCTGGCAGTTTTGCTATCGTATTGGACGAACCGGTTTGTGCCGATGCGAAAGAAAGAATTATTCTTTTAGAAGAGTTCGAAGACTTCTGCGCCGATTCAGGATTGAAGTCTGCTTACTACAGAGTGGAAGAAAATAGTTTGCAATTGTTTACTGACATCGGTAAAAAATCACTGATCATTGGCCAGGAAGCGGTAATTGATTTGCAAAATTTCACGCTTGAAGGAAGAGATAAAAAATCAATGCGCAATGGGCTAAAAAATATAGAAAACAAAGGACTTAAATCAGTTGTTTATCAGCCGCCCATAAAAGACGGAATGCTACAAAAATTAAAATTTGTTTCTAATGAATGGCTAAGGATTACCGATCGCGAAGAGATTGTTTTTACTCAAGGGATGTTTGATTGGGGAAAATTAAAACAACAAACAATCATCACGATAGAAAATAAAGATGAACAGGTTTTTGGATTTTTAAATATCATTCCTGACTATGCGCCTGAAGAAGCTACTTACGATCTTATAAGAAAAACTGTCGATGCTCCGGGCGGAGTTAATGATGGGTTGATCATAGCATTGATAGCATATTGCAAAAGTGAAAATATAAAATACCTTAACCTTGGACTGGCACCGCTTTCAGGGATTGGGCAGGCAAAAGGATTGCCGGAAAAAACATTAAAATTTGCTTACGAAAAATTGCAACAATTCCGGCACTACCGTGGTCTTAGAGATTTTAAAGATAAATTTTCTCCAACGTGGAGCAACAAATACCTGGTATATGAAAACCATTATGACCTGATAAGTTTGCCCAAAGCATTAAACAAAGTAATGAAACCATAAACCTCAATGAAATACTTACTATTTTTAATCATTATTTTTTTAATCTTTCCCATCAGCAATCAAATACATGCACAGGCAAAAGTAGATATTGCAGACCTGCCCATCACTCATATTCCTGCAAAAAAACAGGGCAGTGAAACAATGGTTTTATTTATAACAGGAGATGGAGGATGGAATTCTTTTTCTCAAAAGTTGTGTGATCAGTATGCTTCTTCGGGCATTCCGGTAGTGGTGCTTAATTCTTTAAAATATTTTTGGAAAAAACGAAGCCCGGAAGAAACTGCACAAGCTGTTTCGGAGTTATTATACAAATACAGCAATGAGTGGAAAAAGAAAAATATCCTCTTGTGTGCTTATTCATTTGGCGCCGATGTAATGCCATTTGTATTTAC
>JBDSHT010000101.1:0-23296 GCA_039918315.1 Ginsengibacter sp.
CTTTAGCTGTAATAACTTCTTTGTAAGGCTTGGGTTCTGAAGATTTTTTTGGTGGTGTTTTTGGCTTTGTAGTATCCATTTCACCCGACTGTACTTTTGGAGGAGTACCGGGTAATTTCTTTTGAGCTATAGATCCGAGCGAAAGAAAAGCTGCTATTGTTACTAAAAAAAGTGTTTTAAATTGTCGCATAGTTAGCATTGGCTTTTAAAGGTGAAAAATATTGGCAAAAAGGATTCTACATAATTATGGGAGTGAAAATCACTCCCATAATTTTAAGGATTCCTTATAGAAATTATTATTTAAATATTTCAGCAAGTTTGGATTGCAAATCCTCGCCTCTAACATTTTTGGCTACGATTTTTCCGGTAGGATCAATCAAAAAATTCTGAGGAATAGCGCGAACTCCATACTTCATTGAAACTTCATTTTCCCATCCTTTTAAATCGCTAACCTGAGTCCAATACAATCCATCTTTATGAATTGCGTCTAACCATGCCTGTTGTTTCCCCGGCTGGTCCAATGAAACTCCCAACACGGTAAAGCCTTTGTCTTTATAATTGTTGTGTGCGGCAACAACATTTGGATTTTCTGCACGGCAAGGTCCGCACCAGCTAGCCCAAAAATCAACTAAAACATATTTTCCTTTAAAAGAAGAAAGGGATACGGCTTTCCCTGCTGTATCATTTTGAGTAAATTCAATTGCCATTGCACCTACAGCGGTTTTTTTAGATGTTTCGATAGCTTCTTTAAACTTTACGCCACTTGCGGATTTACGGTTAGCTTCTGATAAACTATTAAAGATGGGTTCAATCTTTGCCACATCCATATCGTAGCCTGCATAGTTCTGCAAAACATACAATGCTATTGGAGATTTTGGATTGTCTATCAAATATTTATGATAGACTTTTTCATTCATCTCTTCCGACATTTTATCATAATCCTCTCCCACTTTTTTCATTCCGGCTTCATCCTTTGCTTTGCTAAATTCCATATACTGATTGCGAAGGGCTTCTTCTTTATCCTGGAAAGGTTTCATAGCGAGATTCAATTGGTCCAAAGCTGCATGGGACATTGATCCTGTAACCTTCGCATTTTTTAAAGAATCTTTTGCAGTAACAGTCATTGTGCCTGGCTCAAGGTATAATTGTAAACGCTCCATTCCTGGCTTGGCTTGACCTTGAGCTGGTGCATAACGCACCATTAGCATGGCCAAATACGGGTCTTTAATATCGATGGCAAAATGGAATTTACCTTTTTCCAATTTCACACTATCCAGTGCACGTTCTTCTCCTTTCATGTAGGATAAAAAAACCTGTTCAACCGGCTGCTTTAATTTGAGATCGCCGTTAATTGTTAGTTGCTTCTGTGCGCTTACAGCCGTAAACAAAAAAGCTGAAAAAGTCATTAAAAATATTCTTTTCATTTGTGATGTTTTTTAATTAAAAAATTGAAACTCAATATCCGAAAATTTATTTAAGGGCTATTTTTTTACTTCCTAAAAATTCTCCTATTTATTTATTTTAACATTTTTTCGCTGCGCAAAATCAAAAAAGAAAACCAATCTATCCTTTTTAAATAAGCCGGTTACTTTCTCTTATTGTATTCTTCAGTAGCAGTATCAAGAAGTTTTATAAATGCTTTTACGTCATCATCAAAACCATAACCTTCGGGTATTAACCTCTTTTCATTGGCATCCAAAAAGAAATAGTAAGGCTGCGTATTCGCATTGTAAACACTAATTTGCAAATCTGCATTTTTATCACCCAAAGTGGTTATTTTTTTATTCAATGCACTTGAAAAATATTGTTCAGCGGGTTGTAAATCCACATCTCTGTGCACATCTACATATAATGAAGCAATTATAAAGTTTTCTTTCAGCCTACGCATTACTTCAGGATCACTCCAAACAGAACCTTCCATTTTACGGCAATTGATACAATTGATTCCGGTAAAATCAAGCATTAAAGGCTTCTTTAATTTTCTGGCGATAGCCAAAGCTTCATCATAATCGAAATAGGTAACGAGCCCATATTTTTTCACAACATCCGGTTCGTACACTTTCATCCTTTCAAAATATTTTACAGGATGTGGCAAGTCTGAAACCGACGATGAATTCAAAATCCCGGTTGTATTCGAATTTGTGGCAGAAGGAGCAGAAGTAAAATCCTGTGTTCCCATTGGCGGTACAAAAGCGCTAATTCCTTTAAGAGGCGCACCCCACATTCCAGGTAGCATATAAATTGCAAAAGAAAATGAAGCGATGGCAAAAAATAATCTCGGAATACTTATGTAAGGAATATCAAAATCATTTTTTGGAAGTTCATCATCGTGATGAAATTTTAATTTGCCCAAAAGATAAAGTCCAAGCAAAACAAATATCACGATCCAAAGAGCTATAAAAACTTCACGATCCAATAAACGCCATCCTTTCACCAAATCTGCATTTGATAAAAACTTCAATGCCAGCGCAAGTTCCAGAAAACCTAATGTAACCTTTACTGCGTTCAGCCATCCACCGGATTTGCCCAACATATTTAATTTTCCAGGGAAAAATGCAAAGAAAGCAAATGGCAAAGCCAGTGCTAATGAAAAGCCGAACATTCCCAAAAGTGGACCATAATAACTTCCCCTTGCTGCAATTACCAATAGATTTCCAATGATAGGTCCCGTGCAGGAAAATGACACTACCACTAAAGTGAGCGCCATAAAAAATATTCCTAAAAAGCTTCCAGATCCGGCTTTGCTGTCGGCTTTATTTCCCCAGGAACTGGGCAATGAAATTTCAAATGCACCTAGGAATGATATTCCGAAAATTAAAAATACCAGGAAGAAAATAAAGTTGGCAATCCAGTTCGTAGCAAGGTTGTTCAAAGCTGTTGGTCCAAAAATAACAGTGATTAAAAAGCCAAGTAGTGTAAATATAAAAACGATGGATGTTGCATAGGTAAAAGCATTTTTAATCCCTTCTGCTTTGGTTTTACTTCTTTTAATAAAGAAGCTAACGGTAACAGGAATCATGGAGAACACACACGGTGTAATTAATGCAATTAATCCACCAACAAAACCTGCAATAAAAATCCACCACATAGATTTGGCAGCTACAGAACCACCCGCATTTGCAGCCTCAAGTTGAGCATCATTTGCATTCACGCTTGCACCGGCATTTGGTAAAATAAATTGTTGAAAGTCTTCTTCCTGCGGTAAATATTCTTCACCTTTCTGAAACATGTAACTCAACTTTCCTCTCAATAAAAAACTATCTTTTTCAGAGGCATGTATCTTTTGCTGCCACTCAACAGAATCAGTCAGAAAATGAATCTCACCTAATGCGGGATCAGTTGCTTTTTGAATGGATTGTGCCTGGCTAATTTTCCCTTGCAATTTTGAATGAATAGACGAATCGAATTGAATGGATGAATAGAGTGCATCATCAGGTGTCTGTTGCAGTGCGAATAATTTAATGCCATCTGCTACTTTTCCTTTGATAGAAAATAGAACAGTACTATCATCGATTCGCTGAGTACTGTATGTAAATTTTACGGATGTAGAATCCTGCGAGAACGCATTGGATGTAAATAAAGTAAAAACAAAAATTGCTAGTAAACGAGCAGTTGAAAGCCTGGCTAATTGTGACATTGGAATGGTATTAAAAATGTAGCTGTATAAATTCAATCATACAGCTACATCAAAAGGTATTGTTGAATATTTTATAGAGACAGTGTAAACTTTTTAGTGGAAGGAGGTAAACATTGTTTATCATCACACACCATAAATTCAACCGCTACGTCAACTTTAGTTTTTACGTTTGCTTTAAGTTTTACTATTTGAACAAAGTCAACTTTTTCTGAGTATTGAAGCACGTCAACATTAAATAAAGGTTCAAAATGCTTCTCCATTTTGCCAACTTCCTTTGCTTTACCCTGAGTGGTTACTAAAGGGTTTTTTGTAAATGTAATTTCAGTAGGTACGGGGCCTCCATCAGGAGTATTTTGAGAATAAATATGCCATCCGTCAGGGATAGTCGCACTTAGCCTTACCTCATAAGTTTTGTCAGAAATCTTTTTAGACGAAGCTGTCCATTGAACCGGATTCTTCACCAATTGAGCGAAAATAATATTTGAAAACATCAATAAAAGTGCTGCAGTAAATAATTTCTTCATTATATATTTTTTAAAATTTGGTTTGTTTAAAATGTTAATTGAATTTCTTCTAAAGAGACCGTTGCAATTTAATTAAAAATCATTTGTTCATTCAACTTTAAACTATGAGCATTGTTAATTTCATGTTGAATGGCATTAGCAAAATTTAAACAACCTCAATAACAATTACGATGACATCCAAGAAAAGGTTTGGGTTGCATATCTATCTTATTCTAAAGACACGATACTAGTAATATTTACCCCATTAAATTCTTTATTTTTATTTTCTTTAACTCCCATGAAGGCATCTGCAAAATTGATATTTGGAATTCACAATTCCTCTGATATAAAAAATTCCTTTTTCTATAAAAATTATTTACCAAATTTTTTCTTTAATAATTGAAGTGCATCTACCAAATTTTCGCTCGATGAATCAGTAGGATTTTGCTGTTTTTGATTATGGTTTGCAAAACTTTTATTGGGCTTGTTGTTTTGCCTTTGCGGTGCTTCCTGCGTTTGCTTTATAGACAACGCAATTCTCTTTCGAGCTTTATCAACCTCCATCACTTTCACGGTTACTTTATCATTCAATTTTAAAACTTCACCGGGGTCGCTAATATATTTATGAGCTATTTCAGAAACATGTACCAGGCCATCCTGCTTTACACCTATATCTACAAAAGCACCAAAACGCGTGAGGTTTGTTACCATTCCCGGCACAATCATTCCAACATAAACATCATCGATTGAATAAATAGAAGCGAACTCAAATACCTGTGCTTCACTCCGTGGATCAAGGCCCGGCTTTTTTAATTCCTTTACAATATCCTGCAGAGTATGCAGGCCAATATTTTCGTTTACGTATGACTGTAAGGTTATCTTATTTACGACATCTTCATTACCAATTAATTTATTTACAGCGAGGCCGTAGTCTTTGGCCATTTGTTCTACTAATTTATAAACTTCCGGATGCACGCCGCTTTCATCCAGGGGATTATCGCCTTGTTTAATTCGTAAAAAACCTGCACATTGTTCAAAAGCTTTATCGCCCAACCTTGGCACTTCGCGCAATTGTTTACGATTGGTAAATCTTCCTTTTTCTTTTCTATAGATGACAATATTTTCAGCAATCGATGGGCCTATTCCACTCACATAACTTAGTAAATGTTTGCCCGCTGTATTGAGGTTCACCCCTACTGCATTTACACAACTCACCACCGTTTGATCCAATTTTTCTTTTAACCGTGATTGATTTACGTCATGCTGGTACTGCCCCACTCCAATAGATTTCGGATCTATTTTAACCAACTCAGCTAATGGGTCCATTAACCTGCGGCCTATACTCACAGCACCTCTCACAGTAATATCCTGATCAGGAAATTCATCACGCGCAATTTCCGAAGCAGAGTATATTGAAGCGCCATCTTCATTCACCAAAAAAACAGGCAAACCCGTGTTGAGGCTTTTTATAAATTGTTCTGTTTCTCTTCCGGCAGTTCCATCACCGATAGCAAAAGCCTCAATTCCATATTGCGTTACAAAGCTTTTAATTTTATGTTCAGCATCATTCAGTTTAAAGTTTTTCTCATGAACATAGATCAAATCATTTTTTATTAATTCACCTTTTTCATCCAGCACCACTACTTTGCAACCTGTGCGATATCCGGGGTCAATTGCAATTATTTTTTTACTTCCTAAAGGAGAAGAAAGTAAAAGCTGTCGCAGATTTTCTGCGAAAACACTGATGGCTTCATCATCGGCATTGCCTTTTAAAGTACCTCTGAATTCCGTTTCCAGGCTGGGCTGCAACAATCTTCGGTACGATTCCTTAATTGCTTTTTTTACTTGTAACGCTGCTTCATTATTAGCCTTTACGAATTGCTGTTCTATAATTTCCAAAGCGGTTTCTTCCTCCGGCAAAATACTCATTTTTAAAAATCCCTCCATAAAACCGCGAAGGATAGCGAGCATCCTGTGAGAAGGAATTTTTGAAACGGGTTCTGAAAAATCAAAATAGTCTTTGTATTTAATACCGTCTGTTTCTTTATCGTTCAATACTTTACTCTGAACAGTTGCTTTTTGTTCAAAAAGTTTTCGCAGTTTGGCACGCACTTCCGCATCTTCATTTACTATTTCTGCGATGATGTCACGCGCACCTTGCAAAGCCATTTCCGCATCGGTAATTTTTTCATTTATAAAATTTGCAGACTCTTTTAATACATCAATTTCATTTTGATTTTGGAGCAAAATGGCAAGTGGCTCTAAACCATTTTCACGCGCATTTTGCGCTTTCGTTTTTCTCTTGGGTTTAAAGGGCAAATAAATATCTTCCAATTCATTTAGTGATGTTGTTTCATTTATTTTCCCCTCAAGAAATGAAGTCATTTTTCCTTGCTCAGTAATGGTTTTAAGAATAAATTGTTTTCTCTCTGCTAACTCTTTTTGAAAAGCAGCTTCTTCCTTAATAGCCTGGATTTGCACCTCATCAAGTGCTCCGGTTTTGTCTTTCCTGTAGCGGGCGATGAAAGGAACCGTTGCGCCTTCGGCAAATAAATCCAGCACTGCAATTACCTGTTTTTCGGCAATAGATAATTTTAAAGATACCGGAGAAGAATAAGTCAGCATATCAATCTATTAATTGTTTTTTTGGGTGAGCGAAGGTATATTTTTTTATAGAAAACAATACCGGAAAAACTTAAGAGAAAGCTGATTTTAATTATAATCAATTAATGTCCTTCTTCCCAGACCAATGACGCAACCTGCCCGGCAATTTCACTTCCTAATGCAACGCCCATTCCACCTAACCTGAATGCACCGAAAACCCTTCCGGATAAGGCTTTCACGATAGGGAATTTATCTTTTCCAAAAGCCATAATGCCACTCCATCTTTGATCAATGGAGAAATCTATTTCGGGCAAAATTATTTCTTTCAACTTTTTTTCCAGCATGTTTTGAATTGACTCGCTAATCCCAAAAGTTGTGGTGGTTTCGCCATCAAAATCTAAATTTCTTCCACCTCCAAAAAGTACACGACCATCAATTTCTCTAAAATAATAATAGCCTTTGTCAAAATGAAAAATCCCTTTGAATGGTAGTTTGGCAATTGGATGGGTTATTAAAACCTGTCCACGACCGGGTTGTATGTCTTCGTCTGGTAAAAGAGTTTTTGTAAATGAGTTGGTAGAAATCACCAATGTAGCTGAACGGAGTTCAATTATTTCATCACTAAATGGAATTTTTATTTTTACCACAACTTCATTCCCCACATCATCAAACCCCAAAACTTCTGCTCCGGTTTTAATTTCGACACCACACTGAATAGCTTTGTCAGTAAGGGCTCTCATCATTTTTCCCGTATGTAATTCTCCCTCACATTTATTTTCAATGATGTGTTTTACATTGTTTTTATTAAAACCAAAATCAGATGCATTTTTATTTGAAAGTTCAAAAGGATCTTTACCGGTTATAGGTCTCAACATCTGATTTAAAAAATCAACTTTATCCAGTGATTCAATTTCGTTTTCATTAATAATTTCATAACTGCCGTTCTCTTCGTATCCAATGTTTTTATCTCCCAGGCGGCTTCTCAATTTTTCGAGTCCTCGCTTTCTCCATTCAAAAAGTTTGAAGACATCTTCATGCTTCATTGTTTTAAGATCTTCTGCCAGCTCACTAACACTACCCATACACGCAAAGCCTGCATTTTTGGAACTGGCACCTGTAGTAAAAAATCCGCGCTCTAAAACCAAAACAGATTTTTCAGGATCGTTTTCTTTTAATTCAATAGCTGTGCTCAACCCTGTGATACCCGCACCTACAACGACATGATGGTAATGCAAAAAACTTTCCTTTTCCCAATAGCTGAACATAGTAGTAATACTGTTTTATTTGTGACTCCTACCAAAGTTATAGGAATTAATAAAGGATGTACAACAAATTGAAACCGCTATTCACACGCTGTTTTAACTGATTGAAAATTTAAATCCTGATTTCATTTTTGGCGTAACAAAAAAAAAATTGCCCCGTATTTACACGGAGCAATAGCTTTATTTTTATAAAAATAAATTATTGTTTAATTACCCCACAACCAATTCTTCCACCGGCGTTTCCTGTAGGTTGAGTAACAAAATCATCTACTCCACCATGAATAATAATCGCTCTGTTTAAAATATTGGTAGTACTGTCGCCACCTATTGACCATAGATTGGTTTCTAATTCAATTGACCCTTTTCCTTCAGCATCTAATTTCACGTTTCCTATGTCGCCAGCATGAAAACTCTCAGAACCCCATTTGCCATGTTTTTGATTTGAAGGATTCCAGTGACCATGTGCATCTTTTCCCATGTCACCACACTCGCCATGTTCATGTATGTGCACCGCAACACTTTGATTTGCTTTCGAAGGCACAGTAATTGTCAAAACCATTTTCACCTTATCCTTCATTTGATCAAACATTGCAGTGCCGGATAATGCTGTATCGGTGTAGGTTCCGGACAAAGTTGCCTGCGCATGCTTCACGTCGCCACTCATCTTTAAAGTGTCCGTTGATGCCGCCGCCAGCGAATCTTTGTTGATTGCTGAATCAGACTCACCTCCGGAATTACACGCCATAAAAAAAACAGAGGAAGCGAGCACCATCGAAAAAGCCCGAAGCTTAATTGAGTTTAAAATTTTCATTGTTGTAGATTTTTAGATTTATTGATTTTATAAGAATGATTTATTTGAAAAGTAGAATTTAGAATATCAATTAAATTTATTTCCACATTTCATTTTAATATATGTGCAATATTAACAATTACCTTACCAAAATAGTATGTTAATCAACCGGAGGCTTAAAAGCCGGGTCTTTATACATTTTCTTATTGAACAGATAATACTTCCCGTCCTTAAAGTTTTTCCAATATCGATGTCCTTGTACATCGTAGTACAAACGCCCATCTACACTCTTTTTTGCAGCAGCGTCATTTACCGTAATCATCTGCGGCAACGGCGGTGATTGTTTTTTTGAAATTGCTACTTTTTTAACGGATCCAACTTCATTGTTTTTTACGTAAATAGAATCTGATTGGGAAGTAATGGTAGCATTTCCGGTTTTGGAAGGTGTGTGTTTCTTACTACAACTACTCATGAATCCAAATATTAAAACGCACAAAATTCCAATAAATATTTTTTGCATAACAGATTTTTAGTGTCTCTGAAATTACCTTTGCGAAAATTATGCCGTTAATATGATTTGATAATTTTTATATAAGATTGAAAATAGAGTGTAAAGGTTTTAGATATTTAATTAAATTGCTAACAAGAAAATTCAAACTACTTTATGAAAACTAATATTTCGAAACTATTGCCGTACGTAGCATTTACAATTTTGCTTGGCAGTTTTCTTTTTTCATGTAAAAAAGAAAAAAGTGATTCCGGACCAAAGCCACCAACCAGTCCAGTGCAATTATCTGATGCTGATTCCCTGAAATACTTTATGTACCGGACCATGCAGGTCAGTTTCGTGAACGGTGGCAGGGATTCTTCCTACGATCTTCCAACTTATCTGTGGTATTCGCAGGTGCCTAAACTTGACCCTTTCAGCAAAACGTATGACTCTGCCAAGGTGCTTCTGAATAAAATAAAAACGTATCCTATAAATCCTGCGTCAAGCAAGCCGTTTGACAAATATAGTTTCCTGGATGATGGTACTGTTTCAGGTGAAATACAAGGAGGGGTAGCCGGAGATTTAGGTATGGAGATCACCAAGGCATACGATAAGGATAAGAATATAGTTATTATCGTTTTATATGCTGACAAAAATTCCCCTTCCGGAAAAGTAGGAGTATCCCGTGGATGGCAAATTACAAGCATTAATGGTCAGGATGTTAGTGATGCAAGTATAAGTGCCAATGTAAATAAAATAGTTCAGGCTGTTTATAATGATGCACAGTCCTCCATTGGATTTAAAAAACCGGATGGCACTCCCGCATCATTTACACTCGCAAAAGCAGTGTATCAAATCAATCCTATTTTATTTGATTCTGTATATTCTGTATCGGGAAAAAATGTTGGGTATTTCGTCTTTAATACTTTTTCAAACATTTATTATAAAGGCGCGCCAACCCTTACCAAGCAGGAAATTGATCGTGTTTTTGCAAGGTTCAAAACGTCTGCTATCTCATCATTGATTGTTGACTTCAGGTACAATGGCGGAGGCTCAGTGAATACCGCTGAATACCTTGATAGTCTGATAGCACCTACCTCGGTGGCAGGTAAAGTGATGTATCAATATATTTACAATAATAAATTAACAGCACGTGCAAGTGAGATTGGATTAGAGGATAAAGTATTATTCAAAAACGGTGGTGGACTGCAACTCGACAATGTATTTTTTATAGGAAGCGGAAACACGGCTTCTGCCAGTGAACTTACTTTGAATAATCTAAAACCCTACATGAACGTAAAACTTGTGGGTGATACTACTTATGGAAAACCTGTTGGATTTTTCACATTTACATTATCAGATTATGATGCGCAGGGCAAAGAAAAGTTTCTTGCTGATTTGTATGCAATAAACTTTGAGACAAGAAACGCATCCAATCAGGGTGGCTATTTTAATGGGTTGGTTCCCGATGCTTTGGCAACGGACTATGTTGGAATACCTTGGGGAGATGTTAAAGATGATCATCTTACAAAAATATTCAAATATATTTCTACAGGTACTTTTGGAAAATTAGCTCCTGGTTCCGGATCTCCCAAAGACAGGACTGGCTTGATTCCGACGAGAACATCACTTAAGCCATTACGATTTAATGGAATGATCGATTATAATGTGAGCAGGCATCTACAGAATGCTATGGGTATGAAGAAGAAGAACGGTTTATAAAATAAAAATCATTTAATAAAACCTGATTGTAATAAATAACGTAAGTAATTAGAACAATTTTAACTCAAGACACGTTTGTAAACAGTTACTTTTGTTTTCTCAAATTTTAAACAAAAAAATCTAAGGTCATGCTAAGTACTTTTCTTAAACCAACATTGCTGATTTCAATGCCAGGCGGATCAGAATGGATTTTAATCGTCCTGGTAATTCTATTATTTTTTGGAGGTAAAAAAATTCCGGATCTTATGCGCGGTGTCGGCAAAGGAATCAGGGAATTTAATGACGCAAAGGAGAATGTGAAAAAGGAAATAGAGGCCGGTATCAAAGAAAAGGATGTTGTACCTACCCCTTCACCTGTTGCTTCTACAATGCCCCAGGATTAATTATCCATTTAATATTATTTGATGCCCCTGCTGCAAAGTCAGGGGTATTTTTTTATGTGGCTATCTCTACATGAAAAGCTTTTCAACTTAAAGTAAGGCTACGCCTATCGGGCAATTATTTAAAAGGTTTACAATTGAATATTGCGACAAAATGATCTGAATTCAGAACTACGAATTTTGTTTCTGTAACTATTTAGGAACGTCTCTTAAAACTGCTTATCATACCGATTATACATATTCTATAGTCCAATTCCGCTTACGCTTCATTGTACTATGAATCTGTTATATCGGCATTATACTATGGAAATTATTGGACTAAGTTTAATATACATTTGGTATCAGTTAACCGAAAGATTTAAATCTCAAGGATCATTAGGTTTGATTTTGACCAATTAAATCTATCTGGAAAATGTTCTTACAGCATTGATAAAGTTTTCAGTTGAAGAGAACTAACCCTATTATTTATCCTTCCAATTTAGCTAACGAAATCGAGTTCATCGATGATGTAAAACTATTGTCTGAGAGTTTAAAATCAGCAAATTGAATTGTTTCCGGCTTGGTAAGTTGTTGACTTTGATTCACATTTTTTCTTCTATACAACTACATTTTTTAAACACGAATGTTAAGCACGAATTTCACAAATTGAAGACAGCGTTTTCAAAGTTGTTTTTAGCGAAACATTGGTGCGGCTATAGAAGGACTATTAAGGACTTGTTTACCACATTAATATCAGAGTTTGAATTGTAATTATAAAAGATAATGTAGTATGCGGTCAAAAGTCTTTTTGAAGTCGAACAATCATTTATATAAAACAGGTTTATTTCAACACATAAAAAAGCCCCTGTACGAAAGTACAGAGGCTTTGAGTTTAAATAGAGCAAACTCTGGTTATGCGAAAAAAGGTGTTACAATCGCTGTGATTTGTTCCTTTGTCAATGGCTCATCAAAAGCTTCTGAAGCTGCTGCCGCAGAAATTTGTTGACCACCAATATTGGTAATCATTACACCGGCCTGGGTCACATTTTCCTCACCATCGTAGCTTGCTTGAACAGCCGGAGAACCAATACCACTTTGATTTAGAGTGATCCAAGGTTTCACATCTACGCCTGCAGGCACAAGTGATCCATGAGCTTTTCTCATTTCGCGAAGATGCGCAGCATGCCTGGCTTCTACCGAATGGATTCGCAAAGCCGCGGTCAAATAAGCGTTGTTCGAAATTAAATTGGGAGCTTGTCCTTTGTAAGCACGAACTCCGGTGTCTTCAAAGGTTTGTGCAACGGCTAAAAGTGTTCCATAGTCTGAAAAAACTCCGGGAAAAGTTCCCTTCGCTGTAAAATCAAAACTAGCAGCGGTGAAAGAAACGGGTGTTGCGCCGGCTTGTGTTATTGCAGTCTTCAAAAAATTAACGTGCGCTACTTCATGGTCGCGAATCACAGTCAATGCACTCAATGCATTTCCTGCGGGGATGATTCCTGAAGCCACAGCTTTTTTGTAAAATTCAGACTCCAAATATTCCAGAGTGAGTGCAAAATTCAGCGTGTCAATTATAATGTCTGAGGGAGACGTAGGCGATGCGGATGCTTTTTGAAACATGGATCCCAAAGCAAATGGAATTGAAGCCAGTGCTACTTTTCCTGTTACATTTGCAAATTGTTTCATTGCTTTTCTGCGGTTATCTAACCGGTCATAAATTTCCGGATCAGATTGTTCTATTTCTGAAAAAATATTAAATAAGTTCATGATTATAAAATTTAAGAGGTGGGTAAATTGTTAGCATTTAGTTTAGTTTTCAGGTAGGCTCCGGCAATAGAAAGCACTTCTTTCGGCGCTCTCACCAAATCCAACCCCATTGCATCTACAGCAGTCATGTCGCCAAAAGATCCGGGGGTAATTAAATCACGGATCAGTGCAGCGTGCCTTGCTTCCACGGAAACTATTTTTCCTGCTAGTCCGAGAAGCCCCGGATCTACCAACAATTGTCCTGCACCATTATATGCAGAAACTCCAAGGTCTTCAAATGCTTTAGCAGTGCCTAATACACTGGTTCTGCTGGTGAAATCAATCGCACTAAAATTTACTTCTAATGCCTGAATTGCTTTCGTGGAAAGTGCAGCCTTGAAAAATTCGCGGTGAGCAACTTCATGATCCCTAACGTCTTTTAAATAGGACATTTCCATGGTGCTGATTCCTGAATAAGGAGTGTCAATTACAGCAGTGTAAAATGCAGCTTCCAATTGCTCTAAAGCATACGCATAATTTAGAATTCCAATATCTCCACTTCCAAGGTTTACGCCACCATTCATGTTGCCTCCATGATCTTTCCGGCAAGCAGCGGCGGTTACCATTATCGCAGTTCCAGCGCCCATTATTCCAAAGAATTTTCTCCTGGAAAATGCTTTTTCTAATCCTTCATTTGCGAGGATCAGTTCTTCTTTTGATGATTCAGTGTCTGACATAATTAATGTAATTAAATGATGAAAAATGTTTATTAAGATTTTTGGTCTCCCATTCATCTACGATCAATTTGCACATCTGGTTTTAATTAGTTAAAAAAACAAAAGGGTTACTAAAAACTGCTGCTGATAATTTATACGAATCTGTTATTTTGGCAAGGAAGCAGCCAATAGTTTATCGTATATTAGTGTGGCATTAATGTTGAATAATACCAAATCAATATAATTGTTCGTTTCTTTGATAAGATTCTTGACAGATTGACAAGTGAAACATATTTATGAGTAAAAACTATTACCAGGGCGGACCTGAAGATGAGATGGAATTTATGCCCATAATTCCCCTGAATGAAGAAAACGATAGTAATGATGATATACCTTCTTCTTTAGAAGTACCTCTGCTTCCTTTACGAAATACAGTTCTTTTTCCCGGTGTTGTGATTCCTATTACTGTAGGTCGCGATAAAAGCATTAAGGCTGTAACTGAATCCTATAAGGTAGATAAGTTGATTGGTGTAGTATCGCAGAAAGACAGCAATGTCGAAGAGCCTACTGTTACTGATTTGGTGAATATTGGAACAGTGGCAAAGATTATTAAATTAATCAAAATGCCGGATGGTGGAACCACCGTTATTATCCAGGGCAAAAAAAGATTTAAGACTGACGAGATCACATCAGAAGAACCTTATTTCAAAGCCAAAATTACCGTTTTGGCAGATGAAGATTTAAAAAATGATAAGGACTTCGACGCGATGGTTTCATCCATCAAAGAATTGTCGAGCCAGATAGTTCAGATATCTCCTAACCTTCCATCAGAAGCCAATATTATTTTACGCAATATTGAAAATCCTTCATTCCTGATTCACTTTGTTAGTAGCAATTTGAACAGTAGTGTGATAGAGAAACAAAAATTGCTTGAGATCCAAAATATAAAAGAGAGAGCTGAGCTTTTGATGAATTTATTACAAACAGAATTGCAATATGCAGAGTTAAAAAATAAAGTAACCAGCAAGACAAGAGCCGAACTGGATAAGCAACAGAAAGATTATTTTCTACAACAGCAATTAAAAGCAATCAAAGAGGAATTGGGTGGTGACAATGGTGCAGAGGTATTTGAAATGCAAAAAAAAGCAGAAGGTAAAAAGTGGCCGAAAACTGCAAAAGAAGCTTTTGAAAAAGGGATTGAGCGGTTAGAAAGAATTCATCCTTCTTCTCCGGATTATTCTGTGGTTTATAATCATCTGGATCTAATGCTCGAACTTCCATGGGAAGATTATACAAAGGATCAATACGATTTTAAAAAGGCAAAAAAAATATTGGATCACGATCATTATGGAATGGAACAAGTCAAACAAAGAATT
Organism: Ginsengibacter sp.; assembly: GCA_039918315.1. Taxonomy (GTDB): domain Bacteria; phylum Bacteroidota; class Bacteroidia; order Chitinophagales; family Chitinophagaceae; genus Ginsengibacter. The sequence continues at coordinate 15,203 of JBDSHT010000101.1, forward strand.
TTAGAATACCTCGCCGTACTAAAATTAAAAGGCGATATGAAGAGCCCGATACTTTGTTTTGTAGGTCCTCCCGGTATTGGTAAAACATCGTTGGGGAAAAGTATCGCAAACGCAATTAATAGAAAATATGTTAGGGTAAGTTTAGGAGGTGTTCATGATGAAAGTGAAATAAGGGGACACCGCAAAACCTATATTGGCGCTATGCCCGGAAGAATTATACAGTCCATCAGGAAAATAAAATCTTCAAACCCGGTGATGATTTTGGATGAAATAGATAAGGTAGGAAATGATCATCGTGGCGATCCTTCCTCCGCATTACTAGAGGTGTTGGACCCTGAACAAAATAATAATTTTTACGACAACTATCTTGAGCTGGAATACGACTTGAGCAAAGTATTATTCATTGCAACGGCCAACAATCTTCAAAATATTCAGCCCGCATTGCGCGATAGGTTAGAGATTATTAATCTTAGTGGCTACGCTGTTGAAGAAAAAATTGAAATTGCAAAAAGACATTTACTGCCAAAGCAAAAAGAAGCGCATGGATTAAAAAATGTTTCTTTTAAAATGAGTGATGCTGTTTTAGAAAAAATAATTGCTGATTTTACAAGAGAAAGTGGAGTGCGTGAATTGGATAGGCAATTGGCAAGTGTGATGCGAAAACTTGCGAGGCAGTATGCGGAAAAAGGTAAAGTAAAACCTACAGTAAGCATTAATGATATTGATAAAATTTTGGGTAAATCAAAATATACAAATGAAGTTTATAAGTCCGCGAATATGGCAGGAGTCGCTGTGGGACTTGCTTACACGTATGTAGGTGGTGATATACTTTTTATAGAAACAGCGACGAGTGATAATGGGAAAGGTGATTTAAAACTTACCGGCAATCTTGGGAATGTGATGAAGGAAAGTGCGTCCACTGCGTTAAGTTATCTACAAACAAATGCGAAAAAATTTGGAATAAGCCCTGAAGTTTTTTACAAAAAGAATATACACATACATGTGCCTGAAGGAGCTACACCAAAAGATGGTCCGAGTGCCGGTATCACTTTAATGACTGCAATGGCATCTTCATTCACTGGGAGAAAAGTAAAACCTTTTCTTGCCATGACTGGCGAAATAACTTTGAGAGGACAAGTACTTCCTGTTGGAGGAATCAAAGAAAAAGTATTGGCTGCAAAAAGATCCGGTATCAAAGAAATAATTATGAGCGTACAAAATGAGAGAGATGTATCAGAGATAAATCCAGCTTTCATCAAAGGAGTAAAAATGAATTATGTAAAAACAATGCAGCAGGTGCTGGACCTGGCTTTGGTATAAAGATGCGCGATAAAAAAAGCTGAAGAAATAAAATTTATTACTATAAAAAAAGTCCCGCTTGAAACGGGACTTTTTTATTTATTTTTTATCTAGTTTACAAATTGATGATCCAGCCCACGGAAGTCAACGGGCACTAATTTACTCACCCCCGGCTCTTGCATGGTGACTCCATAAATTACATCCACAGCAGCCATCGTCATTTTGTTATGGGTTACAATAATGAATTGAGATTCTTTACTAAACTTGCGAATCATCTGCGTGAACTTGCCCACATTTGCGTCATCCAGCGGAGCGTCCACCTCATCAAGAATACAAAACGGAGCCGGCTTAATGAGATAGATAGCAAACAAAAGCGCAGTGGCAGTTAATGTTTTTTCTCCACCACTTAACTGTGTAATGCTTGTAGGCCTTTTACCTTTTGGCTTGGCAATAATATCAATAGCTGTTTCAGCAAGATTATCTGGATTTTCTAAAACCATATCAGCCGTGTCGTCTTCTGTAAACAAGGCCTGGAAGACCTTTTGGAAATTTTCGCGAACCTGGTTGAATGTGTCAAGGAATTTTTGATTGGCAGTAGTTTCTACTTCCTGGATGGTTTGCATTAAAGATTCCTTAGCCGTTACAAGATCGTTTTTTTGTTCCCCGATAAAATCATAACGCTTCTTCATTTCTGTAAACGCTTCAATCGCAGTAGGATTTATTTCACCCATATTTTCCAGGCGCTTCTTCATGCGATCACTCTTTTCCTGGAGTTCTTCAAGTGAAGTTTCAGTCGTTCTATCTTCAGATAAAATAACATCAAGGTCTATTTTAAACTCCACGCTTAACCGCTCTTTCATTCCCGCCAGATGAAGTTTCAACTCATTGAGTTTATCCTTTATTTCATTTAATAAATGATCCGTTTGCTCTTTTGATTTTTGTTTCAGGCGAAGCTCACTTTCCTTTTTATTCAATTCGTTTCTTAAATTATAATATGCCTGATCCGCCTCATTTAATTTTTTCTCTTCTGCATCTTTATTTTTCAACAAATTAAAAACAGCTTCCTCTAATTCTTTTAATTCATTACTGGTTTCTAAAATGCTACCAGATGATTCTTCCAATTGTTTCTTACTATTTTCCGACTGTATATTAAGATCTGTAAACTGCCTTGATTTAAATTCCAGTTCCTGTTTTAATGCATTCACTTTGCTCTGCTGGCGCGTCAGGTGAATATTATTTTCATTATAGCTCCGGATAATATCATTGTATTCCAATTCCGTTTGTGAAAACAATTCATTGCTAGTTTTCATTTCCAGGACATGCTTCGCAACTTTCTCTATCAGGTCTTCCAACAAAATTCTTGTCTCATCAATAGATTCATGATTTTGCTGCAACTGATCCTGCATTTCTTCCAAACGCTTCTCAGCATTTTGTTGTTGAAATATCAAATTCTCAATTTTATTTTGAACCGAATAAGTTGTGTTTATTAAATCGTTAATGAGTTGTTGTGTTTGTTGAATACTATTTTCTTTCAACTGCTCATTGAATGCAATTACCTCATTTGATTTTTGACGAATCACTTCTTTCAGTTCACCCACTTTTACCTGTTGAATAGAAATTTTTTCAGCTAATTTCTCCAGATTTTTTGCGCGGCCAATTTTTTTACCTTCAAACAATCCGACACTACCACCAGTTAAAGAAAATTTTCCTTTTACATATTTTCCACTTTTTTCAAGAACAATATGTCCATTGCTATTCTGCAATGCTTCTTCATTTTCTGCAATGAAAACATTTCCCAAAAGATAGTTTGCAAGCGAGCGATATTTTTCATCAATCTCAATAACATCAAGGGCTGGAATGGTATCAGCCATTTTTGCCGAAGGTGAAATTTCCACCTCATTTAATTTGTCCAACAAAAAGAAATTTGCTTTTCCTTTCTTGTTAGCATCCAGTAAATGCACGGCATCAAAACCTTCTTGCAAATTATCAACCACATAATAATTCAAATAAGATTCCAGCACATTTTCAACGGCTGCGCGGTATTCTTCTTTTACATAAATAATATCCGAAAGCAAAGGAGTATTCTTATTCCAACTGGAATTATCATGTAAAAATTTTACACTTTCAGGATAGCCTTCCATCTTATCGATCAGGCTTTTTAAAAGGTCATGCTCATTTTGTTTAGCATCTAATGAACGGGTTTGATCCGCCAGCTCGCTTCGCAAATTCTCAAGAACCGCCTGCGTTTCCAGGATTTGTTCTTTTGTAAACTCATTGTGTTTTTTTAAATCATCCAGTGTTTTTCTTTTCTCACTAAGCGCTTCTTCTTTTTGCTTTTTATCCTTTTCAAGATTAGCAAGTGTCTCTTTCCGTTGCCTTTGTTCTTCTTCTATTTGGGCAATGGAACGCTTCAAATTGTTGATAGAAGTATCAGCAACTGCCACCTTTTTTTCAGCATCAAAATGGTTACGTTGCAATAGCATTTGCGCCTTGCGCAAATGATCTACTACCCCACGCTTCTCATCAAATACCGTTCTTTTAATTTCTGTGTCTTTCTTTAATATTTCGAGACCTTCTTTTTGTTCAGCGAGCTTTAATTCTTCGTCTCCTATTTGTTGCTGGGTAAAATGAATGCTTTCATCAATACCTTTTAATTGGCCCTCAGCTTTTAATAAAAATTCCTTCAGATTATTTTCTCTTTCATTAAGGTACTGAAGACGCTGCGCACTAAGGTTCTTCTTGTTCTCTCTTTCTCTTACTGAATTATTCAGTTCGTTAAAAGTATGTTGCTGTTGTTGTAATTCTTTTTCTCTTTCAATGAATGCGACCTTCTCTTTTTCCAATGAAGCTTCTTCGGTTCCTATAGCAGCGTCCAACTCAATCCTCCTATCAGTTTCGGATTTTTGCTGTTCATTCAGGTCACGATAAGTTATATTAAATCCTTCAAGCGCAGCTTTAGTAAGTTCAATACTTATTTCACGATAATCCTTTTTAATCTCGAAATATTTCTCAGCTTTTTTCGCCTGGCTCTCCAGGGTTTTTAATTGATTATTGATTTCAAAAAGAAGGTCTTCAATACGGGCAAGATCCTGCTCAGTCGCGTCAAGTTTTAATTTGGCTTCGCGTTTCCTGGTTTTATAAATAGTGATTCCCGCAGCTTGTTCCAGCATTCTGCGGCGACTGTTTTCTTTGTCCTTAATAATATCATCAACCATCCCTAACTCAATGATAGCATAGCTATCCGTGCTGATTCCCGTATCCATAAAGAGATTATGGATATCTTTTAAGCGGCAGCTAACATCATTCAAGCGGTATTCGCTCTCACCATTCTTATAATATTTCCTGGTAACGGTTACTATATTAAACTCTGTGGGCAGTAAATTTTTTGTATTCTCAAAAGTAAGACTTACTTCTGCGAGGCCACTGGCACTGCGGTTCTTGGAGCCATTAAAGACAAGACTTTCTAAATTCTCACTCCGCAACTGACTTATCTTCTGTTCACCTATCACCCAGCGAATGCTGTCGATAATATTACTTTTCCCGCAACCATTGGGTCCTATTACACCCGTAATGCCCTCATCAAAATTGAGTACAGTTTTATCAGCAAAACTTTTAAACCCTTTTATTTCTAAACTCTTTAATCTCAAAGTATTTTTTTTATTTTCTATGGGAATATACACTTTCCACAAGCAGGCAAATATAAAAGTTCTGGCATAAACAAAGTTTGCTAATTGATGCACAACACTGATAGTTATACACACATTTTTCACAAGAATAAAAAAATAAAAATTCGCTGTTCGTTTTTAAACTATCGTAATTTTTTCTAATCTTTGTGCACTTTTAAAATTCATGCGTGGTATAGTATTACAATTAATAAATTACATTCTCCATAATCCGTAGGTAATAACCTATATTGACTAAAATTTAAAATAAAAAAGATGAAAAAATTTTTAATTCCAATTGACTTTTCAGATGCTTCTCAAAACGCAGCAAAGTATGCCGTGGAACTAACAAAGGATGTTCCGGGAGTGCAAATTGTTTTTTATCATGTCTATGGTGCTATTTCTTTCCCTACTTTAAGTTCTAAAGACGAGGGAACACGTCAACAAATTTCAGAAGGCGAACTGGAAAAAATTAAGGTAGAAATTGGTGGAACTGACAACACCACAATAACCTGTGTAGCAGAAGAAGGATCATTGGTTGAAAATATCAATCACTATACAATGGGCCATCATATTGACTTAGTGATTATGGGTATTACCGGTTCTTCCAAAATCACCCAGGTTTTCATGGGAACCAATACTTTGAATGTGATCAGAAATATTAGTTGCCCGGTAATGATCATTCCTCCGGATGCAAAATTCACAGGATTGAGCAGTGTAGTCTTCACTTCCGATTTTAAAGATGTAGCCCGCACGACACCATTTAATACCATAAAGAAAATTCTGGATACATTTAAACCGAGCTTAAATATTCTCAATGTTGATAGCGAACATTTTGTGGAGTTGACTGATGAGTATAAAATTGAAAGAGAAGCAATGGAAGATAAATTGGGTGAATACAATCCTGAATTTGCGTTTTTAAGGGCTTACGATTTTCTTGAGGGCATCAACAGTTTTGTAACTACTAAGAACATTGATGCAATCATATCAATGCCGAAAAAGCATAGTTTTTTATCGCAATTATTTAAAACCAGTCACACCAAAAAACTGGCGTATCATAGCACGGTTCCTATTTTTGCTATATCAAATTAATTTGTGTAAACAAAAGAAATTTTGGTTTTTCTTAATAAAGTTGAACAGCGAAGATGATTTAAATCTTCGCTGTTTTGTTTCTATTCGGTTCCAAAACTTTTTGTAAAACTCACAGTCGTTGAAAGAACTTTTAAATACGGCGTATGTTTTGGAATTGAAAACAGAACATTTAACTTGCAAAAAAGAAAACTGTGAGAGAGATTATTTTTAAAACCATTTATGAAGAATATAAAGTTAATTGAAGTACCCAGTGAAATAGGTGCCGGCACAAGAGGCGCAAGTTTAGGAGTAGATGCCATAAAAATTGCGGCCCTCGATTTTATGAGCAATTTTTTTGTTCATTTTCCTTCGGAAAAAGTTCCCACCGAAAATCATTTATTATTTGAACCCATTTCTTCTCCGTATGCAAAAAGAATGAATGGTGTGCTCACGATGTACGATAGAATTTCGAAAGCAGTGAAGGATGCAATAAAAAATAATTTTTTCCCGGTGGTAATCAGTGGAGACCATAGCAATGCAGGCGGTACCATTGCAGGAATAAAAGCCGCCAAACCTGATTGCCGTCTTGGTGTTATTTGGATAGATGCGCATTCCGATCTTCATACTCCTTACACCACCCCTTCGGGTAATATGCATGGAATGCCACTGGCATCTGCAATAGGCGAAAACAATGAGGAAAGCCAGGTTCACGACCTTGATGATAAAACAAAAAAGCAGTGGGATCAATTAAAATTTATTGGAAAAATTGAACCGAAAATATTACCGGAAGATGTTGTTTTTATTGGGCTACGCGATTTGGAAAAAGAAGAAAAGCACCTGATTGAAAAACATGGAATGAAAGTAATTACCACCAGCGAATTGCGCCGTAAAGGAGCAGAGAATGCGGTAAGATCAGCTCTTCGTTTTCTAACAGAATGCACAGACATCTATGTCAGCTTCGATGTGGATTGCCTTGATTCGTCTATATCCAGAGGCACTGGAACTCCGGTTACCAATGGTTTAAAAGAAAGAGAAGCAGAAGATTTGGTAAGTAAATTTATGCAAAACAGGAAGATCTGTTGTTTTGAAATCACTGAAGTAAATCCCACATTGGATAAAGAAAACCTGATGGCAGAAATTGCCTTTAATATTTTACAAAGAAGTGTGAATGTGTTGATGATGAATTAGTAATAAGCTTCTGTTACCCAACACCTAAAACCTGATACCTCCTACCTGATACCTAATCCCCACCCGCTCTACAAACCCATCGGCATTTCCTTCTTCTGCCTGTTCTTAGCAAGTGATGGATCCATCTCAATTGCCTTATCGCAAATTTTTTCTCCTTTCTGTTTTTGACCCATTTTTTGAAAGGTCATACCCGCCATAAAAAGTGATGAAGCATCTTTAGGATTTAGAGTCAATAATTTTTCAAAGTAAATTATTGCTGCATCATATCGTTTGGTAGCATACATCGCATTGGCAATATTATTTAGCAATTCGGAGTTGTTTGGCTTTTTATTTAACACTGCTTCCAATGAACTCATACCGGTTTCCACATCACCATTATATATTTTGGCGAAGCCATAATTTTCGAGAAAATCATTATTCTTAATGATGCCTGATGCGGCGGCGGCATCGAAATATTTCAATGCACTTTTATAATCATTTTGGTTATAATAAATCAGACCCAATTCATATTTCCATTGATACTTTGCAGAGTCCAAATCAATCGCATTTATGTATGAAGTGATGGCACTCTTTTCATTTTCCAATTCAAGGAAAGTGCGGCCCAGCGTATAATGGGCCTGTGCATCTTTATTATTTTTCACGATGGCTTTTTGCAAATACTCCTGTGCTTTTCCGTAATCTTCAAGATGATAATATCCGGTGCCTTTAATTTGATCAGCATTTTCGCAGCCAACACATTTCTGCACCAGATCAATTGCTTTCTGGTATTGGCGATTATTAAAATAAAGTTGAGTGAGTTGCTTAATTACTTCGTTATTCTCCGGTTGTAATTGATATGCTTTTTCAAAATTTTGATTGGCTTCATAAACGCGGC
>JBDSHT010000102.1:0-4007 GCA_039918315.1 Ginsengibacter sp.
ATTTAGCTTTATAAATTTATAGTTTTATTTTAAAAAAAGCTCAAAGTTTTAGTTTGGTAAAAAACATTTGAAATCAAAAGGCTTGAACGCTTCAATGCGAAGTAAAGTTGACAAGTTTGTGAAATAATAAAAAGGGTTGTGAAACCGGATACTACCGCCTGCGAGCCCCTTGTTGCTAAAATATTTAATTATACTGTTCGGGTAAAATTTATAAGTCCACTTTTTCATCTGGTGCTAAAAAAAGTTTTTTATCGTGCTTCAAAGTCTCAATGGATTTATCTGACTAGAATACTGTCGCTGTTTACAGGTGCAGATCATAAGAATGAGAAATAAAAAATGACTCCATTCATACTTTTCTATGATTTACGTCATATCGGAAAGATTCAGATACATGAATTTTGCTTCTGAAAATTTTAAATACAAACAGGTGAAATTAAAAATATTCATTATCGCAATTGTCTCACTTTTTTTGATAATACCCTTCATATCAAATGCACAGGAAGCACCTGTTCAACAATTAGAAATAAATCTGCAGATACGCCCAAGGGCAGAAGTACGCCACGGTTTATTTACTCCCATTATTCAAGGGCAAAAATCAGCTTCTTTTATTTCGCAGAGAAGCCGGCTGGGTTTTGTATATGCAAAAGACAACAAATTAAAAGTAGGTATCACCACGCAGGTAGTAAATGTTTGGGGCGGCGATCCGCAAGTACAGGTAACCGGAAACAATGTTACTCTTTATGAAGCCTGGGGACAATATTCTTTGTCATCAGAATGGTTGATAAAAGCAGGCAGGCAAGTGCTCTCCTACGATGACGAACGCATACTGGGAGCACTTGACTGGAGCAATGCCGGAAGAAAACATGATGCGCTTCTGGTGGCTTTTAAGAAAAATAAATGGCAGGTACATGGTGCCGTAGCTTATAACCAAAATAGCGAAAGAGTAACAGGTGATTTTTTTGACAACTCGCAGAGCCAGCCTTATAAATCAATGGAATTTATTTGGGTAAAATATCTATCAGACAAAGCACTCTCATTTTCTTTTTTGGGAATGAATAATAATTTCCAGAGCCGCATTGATAGTTTGAACTCGAATCTGCAGACTGTAGGAAGCAATATTTATTTCAATAAAAATAAATTGAAAGTTCAGGGATCTGCATATTTTCAAACGGGTAAAAATCATCGAAAAAATGTAGCGGATTTTAATACTTCCGCCTGGATGGCCGCGCTTAAACTAAATTATGCTGTCAATAAAAACTGGGATCTTTCTGCAGGTGGCGACATCCTTAGTGGTAAGGATATGAACTCCACATCGGCAACCATCACTAACTTTAATCCGCTTTACGGCACGCATCATAAATTTTACGGAAGCATGGATTATTTTTATGTTTCCAGCGGCCACGACAATACAGGCATTGTTGATTTGTATGCGTCTGCCACAATGAAACCAACTACTGTTTTTTCAACACAACTTGCAGTGCACCGCTTTTCAGCCGCGGCTTTGGTGGTAAATGCACAACAGAATAAGGCTGATAAATACCTCGGTACAGAGGCGGATCTTTCCTTCTCATACAAGATTGATAAAGAGGTAAACATCACCGGCGGCTACTCTCAAATGTTCACTTCGTCTTCAATGAAAGTTGTAAAAAATGTACCTTCGCAGCAATCATTAGCTAACAATCAAAATTGGATTTGGCTGATGATTAATATTACTCCGCAAATTATTTTTAAATCAAAATAAAATCAAAAACCCAACATTTATCATGATTCGCTTAAACAGAATATTTCTTCCTGCTGTATTAATTATTTCAGCAGGAGTATTATTGTTTTCCTGCAAAACAAATTCATCGAACACTGCAAACGATGATTCAAAAATTGATACAGTGCTTACCGGAACTGTAACCGCAGAACTGACCGTTGCACCTAATGTTCCAAAACCCATTTCTTATACGTCACCTAAAAGAGTGATGGTGACTTTGGAAACTATTGAAAAAGTGATGGATATTTCAGATAGTACACAATATACTTTCTGGACTTTTGGCGGACATGTTCCGGGTCAATTCATTCGTGTTCGCCAGGGCGACCTTGTGGATTTCACATTAAAGAATGCGCCTGAAAGTAAGAACTCTCACAGCATAGATCTGCACGCTGTAATTGGCCAGGGTGGCGGAGCTGAGGCTTCTAACACTGCACCCGGACAATCTACTAATTTTCAATTTCGTGCATTGCACCCGGGCTTGTATGTATATCATTGCGCCACTGGACCAGTGCCTTTGCATATTGCCAACGGTATGTATGGTTTAATTCTGGTAGAGCCTGCTGAAGGCTTGCCAAAAGTTGACAAGGAATTTTATTTAATGCAAGGCGATTTTTACACTACAGGAAAATTTGAAGCACCCGGTTTACAAGCCTTTGACCAGGACAAAGCACTTTCAGAAAATCCTGATTATGTATTGTTCAACGGAAGAGTTCGTTCCACTACAGGTGCTAATGCATTGCAGGCAAATGTAGGCGAAACAGTACGTCTGTTTGTAGGTAATGGTGGACCCAATCTGGTATCTTCTTTTCATGCCATTGGGCAAATTTTTACCAAAGTTTATATGGAAGGTGGTAGCGAGATTAACAGGGATGTGCAGACCACATTAATTCCTGCAGGTGGCGCATCAATCGTAGAAATGAAAATGAGAGTTCCTGAAACGATCAACCTTGTAGATCATTCTATATTCAGAGCATTTAATAAAGGAGCTATTGCACAGATAAAAGTGAAAGGTGCAGAAGATCCTTCCATTTTTCATAAAGGGAAATAATCTTTTAGTTGAATGAGGATGAAGATAATAGTAGCCATTTTATTGAGTTTCATTTTATCCTGGTCAGCAATTGGCCAGGGTAAAATGATTACTAACAAAAAATTAGTAACCATACCTGCCGGAAGTTATACTCCATTTTTTATCACTAAAAGTGACAAGCCTTTAAAGGTTCCCTCTTTCAGGATGGATGAAACTGCGGTAACTAATTTGGAGTTTCTGGAATTTGTAAAAGCAAATCCCAAATGGCAAAAATCAAAGGTGCAAAGACTATTTGCGGACAGCAACTATCTTAGGTATTGGGAAAGTGATCTTTCAATTGGCGCCACTAACAAACACCTCTACAACTCACCCGTGGTGTATGTTTCATGGTTTTCTGCCAGGGCATATAGCGAATGGAAAAATGCAAAATTACCCACGATTGCCCAATGGGAATTAGCGGCTAATGGAAAGCCAAAAAATATAAAATACAAATCGCTCACTGATTACATTTTGGGCTGGTACGAAAAACCCAATCCACCTACATTGCCCAATGTAAAGTCAACTTATCAAAATGAATATGGGCTTTATGATATGCATGGGCTTATCTGGGAGTGGACTTTCAATTTTAATAGCTTTATTGGATCAACGGATACGCGGGGAAATAGCCAGGTAGATTTAAAGAATTTCTGTGCAGGCGGAGCAGTGAATGTAAAAAATAAATCAGACTACGCGAGCTTTATGCGATTCAGTTATCGTGGTAGTCTCCAGGGAAATTATTGTATTGGAAATCTGGGTTTTCGTTGTGTGCAAAACCTTAAATAAAAATGACAATGAAAAAATATTTTTTAATTTTATCAACATGTATTTTTCTTTTCAGTTGCTCAGATAATTCAAATAAATCGGCCTTCACCGGAGAGAAGAAAGAAGCCACCACGGCACCTGTTGGGACATTATCTAAGGAGAGCTTGTATTCCATTTCTGATACTTTTCAAACGCAGGATAAGCAGGAGGTAACGCTTAAGCAATTTGAAGGAAAACCCACGGTTGTAGGAATGATTTTTACACATTGCACGTATGCATGTCCGAGACTGACTGCTGATATTAAAAATATTGAAGACAGTCTGAAACAAGAAAAAGGAAACATCAATTTTGTTCTCGTAAGTTTTGATGCGGACAGAGATACTCCTGCACAATTGAAAAAATTTGCACAAGAACAAGGTC
>JBDSHT010000103.1:0-9692 GCA_039918315.1 Ginsengibacter sp.
CTTCCTTCTGTAATGTCAACAGAAGAAGTGATGAAATTGATTGATGGTGTGCAAAATATTAAACACCGTACTATTCTCATGCTCCTGTACAGTAGCGGTATGAGGGTAAGTGAAATCGCTAATTGTAAAATAGTGGATATTGACTCAAAGAATATGCGCATCAAAGTAGTCCAGGGCAAAGGTGCTAAAGACCGTTATACTATTATGTCACAACAAGTATTACTGGAACTGAGAGCCTACTATCTTATTTACAAACCTAAAGAATATCTCTTCAATGGATACCAGCCTGGCAAAAGATACAGCGTACGTTCCATACAACACCTGATGCAAAAAGCATTATTAAAAGTAGGGCTTGACAGCAAGAACTATACGATACATACCATACGCCATAGTTTTGCCACCCATCTTCTGGATAACGGAACCGACCTCTACACGATAAAGGAACTTTTAGGTCATACCAATCTGCAAACCACCATGCGGTATATGCATCTGACATCCCGGCGCATAGACGAGATCACCAACCCTTATGATGCATTGCTATTGGCAAAAGATAACAATATTCTTAACGCCCGTTTAAAATGAGGAACCATGTTATCTTATACAGCACCCCGGGCAACCATTCAACAGTTGCTTCAAAAACATGTGCAGCCGGCAAATAAAAATCTACATGTACAAAAGGTATTGCAGCGAATAAAAACCTGCCGCACTTCTGCATTAGGCTATCATGTGTATCAGTGTAGTGAAGAAAAATGCCAGTACGTAAAATATCAATATCATAGTTGCAGAGATAGACACTGCCCTAATTGTGGCGCAGTAAAAAAGCAGGAATGGATAGAAGCAAGAAGGCAGGAACTGCTGCCGGTAAAATATTATCATGTAGTGTTTACCCTGCCGCACGAACTCAATTCTGTGATATTGGGGCATCGTAAGATTTTATTTAAACTTCTCTTTGAGGCTTCAGCGCAGACGCTACTAACTTTTGCAAAAGACGAAAAATATCTTGGTGCTACACCAGGCATTATCAGTGTGCTGCACACCTGGGGACAGCAGTTAAGCTTCCATCCTCATATCCATTGCATTGTAAGTGGCGGCGGAATAACAACAGATAATGAATGGAAAGAAGCAAAGAAAAATACCTGGCTGTTTTTGTTTCCGGTAAAAGCAATGGGTATTGTTTATAGAGCAAAGTTTTTGCAGGCATTACAACAAATGATTGCAAAAGGCGAAGTAAGTTTGCCAGAGAATATCAATAGTAAAAACCTGTTTGATTTACTTTATCAAAAAGATTGGGTAGTGTATGCCAAAGCTCCGTTTGGCGGGCCTCACGCAGTGATCGAATACCTTGGAAGATACACTCACAAGGTTGCTATCAGCAATCATAGAATCAGTAATATTAATAACGAAGAAGGCACAGTAACTTTTGATTACAAAGACTACGCAGATGATGCCAAACAAAAGCAGATGACACTTAGTGCTGGTGAATTTATCCGCCGTTTTGAGCAACACATCTTACCGGAAAGATTTACTAAAATAAGAACCTACGGATATCTAGCCAACAGAAATCGGCATCAGCGTATAAATGAAGTACTCAAAAAAATGAAGTTGCCTTTGCATAAAGGGTTGATAAAAATCCCTTTGCAGGTGCGTATGCTTGAACAGTTTGGTATTGATATGAATGAATGTCCTTGTTGTAAAAACAAAACATTGACACTGGTAAAAATATTTTATCCGTGGAAGCATACAGATGATGGATAACATTTATAGCGGACTCACTTTCACAGTAAAAAGAATGACAATCCCGCAGGCGCAGGGAACGGGGAAACTATATCCTTGAAATAAAAACCTGATGTAAAAAATTATTAACTGAAAAATATAATCGCTACTTTTAAATCAACAAAACATCTGAGGGCATCTGTTGATGAGGAAAAAGTGTTTTGGAAACTGAAACCTTATTTTAAAAACAAATGCAGAAAAGAACCGGTTGATACTTTGTCCCCAATAGGAAAATTACGGCGACATCGGTCAACGAAAAAGTATACCGCAAAGCCCCGCAAGTTTATTCTTAATGCGGGGTTTTTAAAGGGGCTTTTCGGATACTTTTCTGAGTGTTGGCTGCTATACTTTCAGACCCTAAAATTTTATGAGTACAATTCACTATTTCCAAAGATATTCTCAACCAGAAAATGTTGCGACAAATAATACGTTGTTACTTTTTTCTCGTTTGTATCAACATTCGCCAAGTAAGTTCAAAGGTTTCTTAAACGACTTGTTAGACGATACAGATTTTCAAGCAGGTGTTTTCTTTAATCAACAAGAACGGGGCAACACATCTGTTCCTGATGGCACTATAAGTCAGACCAGTTTTAAAGTTGTTGTAGAAACAAAAATGCACCGATATTTTTCAATACCACAATTAAGTGGACACCTAAACAGTTTTAGCAAAGAAGAATTTCAAGTTTTACTTTCACTTAGTCCAGGACAACCCGACAATCTTCTTCAAACCCAAATACATTCAGAAGTAAAAATTTATAATGACACCAATTCAACTTCCATAAAATATATTCCAACAACATTCCAACAAATTGTTGAGAAATTCAATAACGTAATTGAGGATAGAGATTTTGAACTTGTTGAAATTATTGACGACTATGAAGACTATTGTCTTTCATCAGGACTTATTACAGATGTTGAATACAGAATGAGAGTTGTTACTTGCGGTTGGACACTTCAAGAGAACTTTCAATACAATTTGTATTATGACCCAGCTTCAAGAGGTTATTCAGAACATACTTATCTTGGAATTTACAGCGACAAAAGTGTTCGAGGTATCGGCAAAGTAGAAAATATTATTACAGCAGACCTTTTGCCAAGTGGACAGTTACAAATTATTCAATCAACTGCACCCGTGACACAACAACAAGAACAAAATATAATAGCAATAATTCCAGTTGCTTTTCAAAATAACAGTTTTCAAATTGCAACAGGACACAAATTCTTTTGTGTTGAAAAATTTTATACCACAGACTTTGTAAAGACAACAAAATATCCTTTGCAGGGGACAAAGTTTTTTAATCTTAAAACAGAACTTAAAATTGACACACTGCCTACGACAAAAGAAATTGCCGAATTGCTAAAACAAAAAACTTGGTAGACATAGTACAGCAGCCAACATCAGTATTTGCAATAGCAGGGAGCGACGTGCAAGTCCTCGTCTATAATTCACTATCAGCAGCAGCAGTTCCAGCCGGACGTTAGTAATTTAGCTTTTGTTCATATCTTCATCAATAGTTTTTCAATCAGCGGTAGTTCGGGGCTGACGTATTTCAAATGCCCTACCATCGCAAATACTCAACGTAAGCTGCAAACCAACATGACACTTCATATAACTCATACCATGACTAAATTTTCTTTTTGTTACTTTTCAATAGTTTGCTTTTTATTGCTAGTAAGTAAGAATAACCTCTTTGCACAAACTGCTGATGTAATTATTACTAACGGAAAAGTTTTTACTTCTGACACCAACAAGTTATATGTTCAGGCGATTGCTATAAAAGGAAATAAAATAATGGCAATTGGCAGCAATGGAGACATAGCAAAACTTGCCGGCAGCAACACTAAAAAAATAAACGCACAAGGCAAAACAATTGTGCCTGGTTTTAATGATGCTCACGACCATCCTGCGTTTACGTCAATTGTTGGGAAAACATTTAATGCCAATGCAGAATTAAGTCCTGCCGGTTTAAGCAAAGAAGCTGTAATAGATTCTGTTGCCATGCTGCTGAAGGACGCAAAGCCTGACGAGTGGATTCATGGCTTTATTGGCACAGCCATTCTTTTTGATACCAGTATGCGAGCCACTTTAGATAGTCTTGCACCTGATAATCCTGTTGAGCTGCAAATATGGTGGGGACATGGCAATGTAGTAAACAAAAAAGCACTGGAAGCATCCGGCTATACTGACGACAGCAAAGACCCACTTGGCGGCTGGTTTGTAAGAAACGGTGCTAACAAAATCTCTTCTTTATACGAAAATGCGAGTGCATCTCTATGGTTAGCATTGCATGAATCCAATAAAGCAGATGTAGTAAATGGCTTGCAGCAATTTGCACAGGAGCAATTGCAGGCAGGCATAACAAGCGTACAATATATGGGTACTGGTTTTACTCAAAAGCTGGCAACTTATATATTCCCAAAAGTGAACTCGCCGCAACGTATACGCATCATGGCATGGCAGCGTACAACATCTGCCGGAAGAATAACAAGCGACTGGAGCATTAATGAAAAAATTATAACACCAATCGTCAGCATCTCAGGCGTTAAATATGTGATTGATGGTACGCCCCTTGATGGCAATTCATTGCATAAACAAAACTCTTTACAACCGGGAGAAAAAAATGGTCGCTTCAATTATCCCATTGATACGATGAAACAAATTTTTAAAGAAGCACTAAATACCAATCGCCAGTTGATGATGCATATAACTGCCGACAGTAGCTTTGAAATCGTTTTAAATCTGATACAAAAAACGGCACCTGCTGAAGCATTTAAACCAAAAAGAATACGTATAGAACACAATTGTGTAGGACCTGTTTCTGATATGCAGAAGGCAATTCTTAAAAGTTATAACATCCTTATGATGCATACGCCAAAGTATTGTCAGGGCAGCCCGCTACGTTCGCTGTGGGATAAAGGCGTTATGGTTGGCATTTCGCCGGATGGGACTACAAATCCTTTTCTTGACATCATGTTTTGTACATCCATGCAAAGCGACCTAAAAGAAAACTTAACGATAGAACAAGCTGTGATTGCATACACAAAAAATAATGCTTATGCAGAGTTTAAAGAAAAAGAAAAAGGCACATTGATACCTGGCATGTTAGCCGACCTTGCTGTACTATCGCAGGATATTTTTACGATACCTGCACAACAATTGCCTGCAACAAAAAGTGTGTTAACCATGATTGATGGA
Organism: Ginsengibacter sp.; assembly: GCA_039918315.1. Classification (GTDB taxonomy): domain Bacteria; phylum Bacteroidota; class Bacteroidia; order Chitinophagales; family Chitinophagaceae; genus Ginsengibacter. The sequence goes on from JBDSHT010000103.1 coordinate 4,970, forward strand.
AAGATTGTTTATGAAGAAAAGAAGTAAAGCCTTCGCACAATAACTAAGGTTTCGTTTTGCCCGAAGGGCAAGAAATGAAACCGCTGTTGAACGAACTATTCTCATCGATTCCATTAAAAAATGGAAAAATAAATCGATAAACCGGGCTTCTGTTCTTATGGACTTTTCGTACGATCTTTTTAGGATTGGGAAGCAGGAAGAATATCTGCTTTTGTTTTGAGACTGAAACGGGCTTGCGTAAAGCATTTCAGAATATCAATTCTTTCGGTTGAAGCACAAACCTTTTTCATGGATAGTAAATGTTTCGTGTGCCACGAACCTTGGCCAAGTTTTAAAATGTTGACCCATTTTACTGGAAATTGAAAACGTTTTGACTAAGGCCGTTTGTCAGGAGACAAATCGGCGGCGGCGTTTCATAGATCGGGGGATTTTTTTAAGTAAATTGAATTAGGAATACCAGCATAGGTTAAGTTTTATGACAACGATAAGTGTTAGTATTCCATGGCACAAGTATAGCTAAGCACAAAGTCATTGCTGCCCAACTTTTTGGTTTTTACAACAGTCTCTTGCAAACAAAGGGATTAAAAAATTGGGAACAATCATGGCCCGGCAATTGAAGTCAAATCAACAAACATTTAGTTACAGAATATTGGAATTAGAAAAAAATTGGGGACATTCATTTTATGAAAATTTTGCTAACCGGTGTTACCGGGTATATTGCTCAAAGACTGTTACCTGTTTTATTGGAAAACGGGCATGAGGTGATTTGCTGTGTAAGACATAAAAACAGGTTTAATGGCAAAAATTATTTGACTGCAAATGTCAGCATAATAGAGGCAGATTTTTTAAAAAAGGAAAGTTTGCAAGATATTCCCAATGATATTGACGTAGCGTATTACCTCATACATTCTATGTCAACGCAAAGCGGTGACTTTGAAAGTATGGAGGAAAAATGTGCTATTAATTTTAAAGAGTGCATTGAACAGACGAATGCTAAACAAGTTATTTACCTGAGTGGAATCAGCAACGCTGAGGATTTATCGAAACATTTATCATCACGAAAAAATGTGGAGACGGTACTCTCAGATTCTAAATTTACACTCACCACTTTAAAGGCTGGAATAATAGTTGGGTCAGGGAGTGCTTCATTTGAAATCATTCGCGATTTAGTAGAGAAGCTACCTGTAATGATTACTCCCCGTTGGCTAAAAACAAAATGTCAGCCGATAGCAATTCGTAATGTGGTGGAGTTTTTAATTGGGGTGATTGGCAGATCGGAAACATACAATAAAAGTTACGATATTGGTGGTCCTGATATTTTAAGTTATAAAGAAATGCTTTTGCGATTTGCAAAAATAAGAGGCTTAAAACGACGCATCTTTATTGTACCGGTTATGACTCCTAAGCTATCATCTTACTGGTTGTATTTTGTTACATCTACATCATATTCGCTTGCAAAAAATTTAGTAAATAGCATGAAGATTGAAGTGATTTGCAAACCTAATAATTTAGCGGCACTGCTTGGGATTAGGTACATCGATTACGACACTTCCATAAAACTTGCCTTTGATAAAATAGAACAAAATCAGGTGCTTTCCAGTTGGAAAGATGCACAAACAAGTAATTTATTTAGTGTAGGTTTTACTAAGTTTATTGAAGTGCCTGTTAACGGTTGTTTTAAAGACACGCGTTCTGTTAAGCTTGAAAACAGTACTGATTCTGTTGGAAGAATCTGGGCCATTGGTGGAAAAACTGGCTGGTATTATGGTAACTGGCTTTGGAAGATCCGGGGGTTTTTAGATCAGATGGTAGGGGGTGTTGGTATGCGAAGAGGTAGAAGAAATCAAACAGAAATTGTTCCCGGTGACGCGCTTGATTTTTGGCGTGTGCTTTTAGCAGACAAACAGGAAAAGCGCCTTTTATTATATGCCGAAATGAAGCTTCCGGGCGAAGCATGGCTGGAATTTAAGATTGACAAAAATAATATTCTAACACAAACAGCAACATTTAGGCCCCTGGGTTTGTCAGGTAGATTATATTGGTATTCCGTTCTTCCGTTTCACGGCTTAATTTTTAAAGGGATGATACATAAAATAGCCGGAAGAGGCATATAGTGCCAAGGGAAGAGTCCGCCGAAGGGGGCCTTTAGTTTGGTTTCTTCGCCTTCGTTGCTATCGCGGTATAATTCATAGATTTATACCCGTTGGCGTATCTGTCCCAATAAATAGCACCTACTGGTTTGGTGCTAATGAGCAATGTTCCTTACAACAATAATTTAGCCATGACAGATTTGTAGATTAAATTACGGCTTTATATTTATGAAATGAGTAATAAAATTTTCCTGCTATTTGTTATGATTTTTTTTCGACAAATGTTTTAGCGCAACCGGGTAATGACGATCCCTGTAATGCAAAAATAATTTTCGCGACTCAAGGTGTGTTCAACGCCTTTCAGGATAATAACGTGAATTCTTTAACATTTCTTCCGTTGGTCTTGTGACCAACGACATCTTCCCCCAATTCCGCGCAAGTATGCATAACATTTCCTTAGCGCATTTTTGTAGCTAAGGTTTGTGGATGGGCTATACTTGTGCTTTGCAAAATAAGAATGATATACATTTACTTATTTATTCCTTTGCGAGATTTTATTTGGATGGATGAGATAGTTTTAAAATGTTGGCGCATTTTATGGGTAATTGAAAACGTATATGAACAAGGGATTAATACCCTGAATGACTAAAACAAAACGAAAGAGAGATATGAAAAAAAGTAAATTACTTCAAATGCACAATGTCGGCATCGTGGTAGAATCCCTCGATAACGCCATTTCATTTTTCACTGAAATAGGTCTGAAGCTTGAAGGGCGTACTACAATCGAGGGGGAATGGTCTGGCCGGGTTACCGGGCTGGATTCTCAACAGGTAGAAATCGCTATGATGGTTACACCTGATGGTCATAGCCGACTTGAGATTTCACGATTTCTCACCCCACCAACTATTTCAGACCATCGAAAAGCTCCTGTTAATTCCCTCGGTTATCTGCGCATTATGTTCACTGTTGAAGATATTGACGAGCTTGTATCAAGGCTTATTAAACAAGGGGCTCAACTTGTAGGCGATGTTGTTCAATATGAAAACTCGTATCGTCTGTGCTACATTCGCGGAACAGAAGGGCTTCTTATCGGACTGGCAGAAGAACTACAATAAATAAGTAATAGAAGTGTATTAGTAACTTTGCAAAAAACAACGAACGGCTAAATCGGTAATTGTAAAAAGACAGTAACAAACCATAGACAACAATAAAAAATACAACAAGATGAGAAAAGTAATTTCATTTATGCACGTATCGCTTGACGGTTTTGTAGCAGGACCGAACGGAGAAATGGACTGGATTAAAGTTGATGAAGAAATTTTTGATCATGTAGGCAACCGGATAAGCGAAGGCGACACTTCCTTATATGGACGGGTAACTTTTCAGATGATGGAAGATTACTGGCCTACCGCAGCAGACAAGCCGACTGCAACCAAACACGACATTGAACATTCAAAGTGGTATAGTAAAGTTCACAAAGTTGTTTTATCAAAAACCATGGATCCCGATAGCTATCGGGAAACTAATACAACAATTATTAGCGACAACCTTGCGTACAGCATAAATGAAATAAAACAGCAGGCGGGTGAAGACATTTTGCTTTTTGGCAGTCCCACAGCAACCCATTCATTGATGCAACTGAACTTAATTGACGGTTACTGGCTATTTGTAAATCCAATTATTCTTGGAAGGGGTATTCCATTGTTTGCAAACATTAAAGACAAGGTAAAACTAAAGCTATTCACTACCCGACAATTTACTTGTGGGGTAACTGAACTGAATTATACAGTGGACAGACAATAACAACGAACCGCTAACAAAAGCGACGTGCATTTCATCAGCTTTTTGTTCGCTATTGGGCAGTAGTTCCGGGCTGAAAATTCTCTGTTGAGCTATGAATTTTAATCTCAACTATTTGTTCGTTTACTGTATTTTTATTCCGGCCAAAAATTCATTGAATGCCCAGCCAATCGCCAATGCGTAAACGTAAGCAGCAAGCCTAATGACACATCATATGACTTCAAAAATTGTTGGACACCTAAGTCCTACTGACTACGACCCAGACTTTTTTTATAGTGTGCCTTTCCCATTTCCATACTTTGACAATAAAGAAATTAAAATTGGATTTGTTGAAGCAAAGCATCAACCATATTTAGACTCTGCCGACAAAGTTTTGGAAAATTTTATTGGGCTAAACTCAACGGACAGGACAGAAAATTCGGAAATAGTTCATCATTACTATTCCGACACCTTAAAATATGGTTACACCAAACCATTGGACATTACGGCACCAAAAGACATTTGGAACTTTGTAACGCCGACAGAAATAATTATACATTGGGATGAAGACGGAGAATTTTATTTATGTGTTTCGTGTGACTGCGAATGGGAAGAAGAACATGGACTACAATTAGTATTTAAAGGCGGACAAACCTTAACAAGAGCAAGTGGACACGATGGACACTTTACAGACTAACAAGCCTGCTGCTTACATGGGTTTTGTGTTATGGTGGGCTGACGAACAAAGGCTTATCTTTAGTTTTTCAATTGGGCTTTTGGTTATGGTGTAGGGTGACGTTCCCTGATTCCCACTACGACACAAAGCCCTGAAACGTTGTGCACTATGCTTCGTC
>JBDSHT010000104.1:0-3422 GCA_039918315.1 Ginsengibacter sp.
TAATTCCTGCGCCAATACCGGTTCCAACGGCGAGGTAAATTGCGTCTTTACATCCCACCGTATTTCCCTGCCACGATTCGCCTAAAATATAACAAGCTCTGTCACTGTCAATAGCCACGGGTGTTTCGCCACTTATTTTTTTTACAGAATTTAATAATGGATAATCATCCCACCCAGGAATGTTAGGAGCCCAGACGGTACCACTTTGCAGTCGGTAAATGCCAGGCACACAAATTCCGACACCTGTTATTTCACCAAATTCTTTGTTATCCAGAAATGCTTTTGATTTGAAAGAGATGATATCGCCTATCGCCATATCCTTAAATTGTGACCAAAGAAAAGTTTCTCTAAAAACAATTTTTCCTTGTTCATCAAAAATTGCCATCGCCATTTTAGTGCCACCGATATCGATACCTAATAATGCCATGAAAGCCTTTTTTACAATTTATAAGAGAAAGCCATTTTGCGGGTTTATGCAGGTTTGTGATTTCAAGTTAAATAAAAAGAATGAAACCACATTAATTATAAATCCGCTTTCTTGGCATTTATTCTAAATTATTTTTCTAGAATTATTGAATCCTTGTGGCCGTAAACTAAAAAAAATTATGCCGCATAGCAGCCGCATAAAAGAACTTAGAAGAAAAATATAAAAGCATTAAATTTGATTCGATGATACCGGTTTCCCCAAATAAAAACCATTTTGACACGGCAAGGCTTTCGCAGTTTTATGCGGCTTTAATTTTTTTAAACTCTCCCGAAATTTTAAAACTTTCATCAAAATAAAAATTTCTATGTCCAACGTTCCAGCCGGCTTGTTTAAAAATGAAAGGCATGCCTATATAATCAAACAAATAAATCTGCATAACAAAGTATTGTCTTCAACGTTAAGTGCAGAACTGAATGTGTCTGAAGATACTATTCGCAGAGACTTATCAGAACTTGCAGATACCGGGGAAATTATAAAAGTGCATGGCGGCGCCCTGTCACAATCTTATCATTATCCTTTGCAGCATAATAAAGTATATGCGGAGGACGAGAAGAAATTAGTTGCTCAAAAAGCCATTAGCCTGATAAAACCTGGTATGTCAATTTTGACAGAGGCAGGCACTACCATGTTTGAATTAGTAAGGCTAATTCCGGATGATATAGAGGCTACCTTCTTCACTGTGAGTCCTTTGATGGCGCTGGAATTGGCCGCGCATCCTTTGCTTACTGTCATATTATTAGGAGGACAAATTGACATCCGCGCGCAGATCACATTGGGTGAAAAACCCATCAGTGAATTAGCAGATATAAAAGTAGATTTATGTTTTTTAGGTGCTAATGCAATTGATGCAAAAGCCGGATTAACCGAAACGGATTGGAAGGTGGCACAGGTAAAAAAAGCAATGATCCAATCATCAGAAAAACTAGCAGTGATCACTATTTCAGAGAAATTGAATTCTGCATTTCAAATGAAATTATGCGGACCTGAAAACATTGATTACCTCATTACTGAATTGAAACCAAGTGACAAAAAATTAGCGGCTTATAAAAAACTGATGACCATTATCTAATCACTGAACCTTATTTTTTTAAAGCTCGCTTTTGCATTTCTGCAATCGGCATTATTATTAATTTACCCACAGGAATATTATCGCGGTAGGTAATTATTTTTAAATTGGAAGCATCTTTTGGAATTGACAATGGCTTTGAATATTTCGGATAAAATTTATCAGGCTCTGTCTCGTCGAAGCTGTAATAAATATCGAGGCCTTCAATTTCAGTCTTCATTTCTATGAGCAAACCATCTTTATCATTTGTAGTAGATGTAAAAATAGGATCGTACATGCTTCGTGAATATTTAGTTTCTGAAACATCAAACCTTTCAAATTGATTCTCCACTTTGTGGTAAAATTTATTCCAATTTTTTTCTAAAAGTGGCGACCACACAGACTCAGCGGTAGCAAGGCCGCGAGGCCAAAGCATATATTCTGCATGACGCATTGTGTTTAACCTTTCGCTCCAGAGATTGCATTGTCCACCCAATATCAGCGAAGGGTCAACACCCGGAGGGAGCGGATCAAATTGGTAAGCTTTATTTAACCGAACCACAGAATAGGTTGGCGGCTCCGCCACCAGATCACCCTGGTACAAATCGAAATACGCAAAATCATTTGGCGTCATTACCACATGATGATTCATTTTAGCTGCTGCGATTCCGCCCTTCATTCCGCGCCAACTCATCACCGTGGCACCGGGAGCTAAACCACCATCCAAAATTTCATCCCAGCCAATTATTTTTTTTCCTTTTGAATTCACAATCTTCTGCACTCTTTTTATAAAATAACTTTGCACCTGGTCCATATTTTTTAAGCCTTCCCTCTTCATTAATTTTTGTACTTCAGTACTTTTTTCCCAATAACCTTTGTAGGCTTCATCGCCTCCGATGTGAATGTATTCGTAAGGAAAAAGTGCGGCTACTTCTGTAAAAACTTTATCAAGGAAAGTGTAGGTTGCTTCGTTTGCGGGACAAAGAGTATTATCAATAAGTCCATAAAAACCACCCTTCTCCCAAACCATAAATTTATCACCTGAATTGACCTGATACGTTCCGGGAGTGCAACTCAATTCCGGATAAGAAGCAACAGCAGCAAGGCTATGGCCCGGCACATCTACTTCCGGAAGAATGGTTACAAAACGATCAGAAGCGTATTTAATAATTTCTTTAAGGTCATCATGCGTATAAAATCCTCCATAATTTTTTGGTTCGTCAGGAGATGGTTTGCTAAACTCTGACCAGCGGCCAACTCTTGGAGCCCTCCATGCGCCTATCTCTGTAAGTTTTGGTAAGCTTTCAATTTCTATTCTCCATCCCTGGTCATCGGTTAAATGAAAATGAAACATGTTGTATTTAAATTTCACCATGTTGTCTATAAAATCTTTTACCTCCTGCTTTGTAAAAAAAATGTCGAGACACATCGAACATCATCCCACGCCATTTAAACCTTGGATAGTCGGTAATATTTACAAACGGTATCTTCCACTCCTTGCCGGGAACCAAAGTGCGGCTTTCAATTTCTTTTGGCAAAAGCTGGTTCAATGTTTTCAATCCATAAAACAATCCTGCGGGGCGATTGGCTTTTATAAAAACTCCTTCTGCATTTACTTCCAACTCATATCCTTCATCGCCAAGAACAGGTTCATTTTTTTTGTTTAATAACAAATGTATGGATGATGAATTTTTTGCATCAATGTTATTTACTGAAACAGAATATCCGGCTGCCTGTTTTAATTGTGTAGAAAATTGATTTACCATTTCCACCACTTCCTGCACCCCGGTATTTACCGATATTGTAACATTTCCAGGCAAAATAAAACTTCCTTCATGAGCCACCACTTTCACAGGTTGAGGAATAATGTAAATACTATCTGAGGCAAAC
>JBDSHT010000105.1:0-4379 GCA_039918315.1 Ginsengibacter sp.
CCAAATTTTTCTCCTTCGGCCACGATAATAATATTGACTAATTTTTTACGACCGTGTTTTTCCTCCAGTGCTACCAGTATCTCTTCAAGATTCGTTTTTTTCTCCGGGATTAAAATATTTTCAGCACCCGTTGCAATGCCACTGTGCAAAGCAATGTAGCCGGAATCGCGTCCCATTACTTCAATAATAAATAAGCGGTCATGTGCGTCGGCAGTATCGCGGACTTTATCAATAGCTTCTACCGCTGTATTTACAGCCGTGTCAAAACCGATGGTGAAATCGGTGCCGGCAATGTCTTTGTCAATGGTGCCTGGCAGGCCGATACACGGAATGTCGAATTCATCACTAAAGGATTTTGCTCCCCGAAACGATCCGTCGCCTCCAATAATTACCAGCCCGTTGATGCCGAGTTTCTGTAAATTTTTGTAAGCAATTTCTCTACCTTCTTTTGTATAAAATTCTTTTGACCTGGCGGTTTTCAAAATCGTGCCTCCTCTTTGAATTATATTCGCCACGCTTTTACTTTCCATTTTAAAAATGTCGCCTTCTATCATTCCGGAGTACCCTCTCATAATGCCATACACCTCCATTCCATTATAAATACCTGTACGTACTACGGCCCTTACGGCCGCATTCATTCCCGGAGCATCACCACCGGAAGTGAGCACACCAATTTTTGTAACTTTCTTTTCCAATTATTTATTATTATCTGTTTTTTGTTAAGTTAAAACGCGCCAAATCTACACTTTTTACAAATAGAATTTAAGAGGCCATTTTAAAAATAACGATTTGTCAAAAAACTGTTGTTTCTTTTGATTCTAAATTCTAAACCATCTTTTTTACTTTCAGAAGAAGCATTGTTTTTTTTCGCGGGTACTAATGTGTGAAATCTTAAATTTATTTTTTGAAGAACATTTGGTCGCGCAGCATAGCATAAATATTTTTTTTAAAAGTGGTTTCATTTTTTATGCTAACCTGATTATCTTTCCAACCTGGAAAAAACTAGCTCATTATTTTATAAACGATCATAAGTGTAATCTCATGCCAAATTCTCTTTTTAGAAAAAAAAGCATTCATGCAATTTTAGCAGATGCACAATCGGGCCTTTCCGACGCTACGCATTCTGCAGGGGGACTAAAAAAAGTTCTGAAGTTGCGGGATCTTGTTGCCATGGGAATTGCGGCTATAGTGGGAGCAGGCATCTTTTCAACAATTGGAAATGCGTCGTTTCATGGAGGCCCGGGAGTTTCACTTTTGTTTGTGCTCACAGCAGTTTGTTGTGGTTTTTCCGCACTTTGTTATGCGGAATTTGCATCAAGAATTCCTGTGAGCGGAAGTGCTTATACTTATGCCTACGCTTCGTTTGGTGAGTTAATTGCCTGGATTATCGGATGGGACTTATTGATGGAATATGCGATAGGAAATATCGCGGTGGCTATTTCGTGGAGCCAGTATTTTGTAAATTTATTGGAAGGACTTAATATTCATGTACCCGCATATTTAACGACTGATTATTTAAGTGCTTCGCGGGGCTTTAAAGAAGCCGCCGCAGAAATAGCCAATGGAAATGTGTTAACGAGTTTGTCGCAAAATGCACAGGAAAGTTATAATGCCTGGGTGAATGCACCTCAAATCGGAGGCTTTAGAATTATTGCCGATCTACCGGCACTGGTGATTGTGTTTCTAATTACATGGTTAGTGTATGTTGGAATTAAGGAAACGAGGAAAGCAACTAATGCAATGGTCGTTTTGAAAATTGTTATTTTATTAGTGGTAATCGCGATTGGTGTTTTTTATATTGCTCCTGCAAACTGGAGTCCGTTTTTACCAAATGGTTTTGAAGGAATGATGAAAGGCGTTTCTGCTGTGTTCTTTGCCTATATTGGTTTTGATGCTATATCTACTACTGCAGAGGAATGTGAAAATCCACAAAGAGATCTCCCAAAGGGTATGATTATTTCGTTAATCATTTGCACCATTCTTTATATCATAATTGCGTTGGTTTTAACCGGTATGGTATCGTACAAAGAGTTGGCGGTTGGAGATCCACTCGCATTTGTTTTTCAAAGGGTTGGGCTTGATAAAATAAGTTATATAATATCGTTTAGTGCTGTAATTGCTACTGCAAGTGTATTACTTGTTTTTCAAATGGGGCAGCCAAGAATATGGATGAGTATGAGCCGTGATGGCTTGTTGCCAAAGGCTTTCAGTCGCATACATCCTAAATATAAAACTCCTTCTTTTGCTACTATTGTTACCGGATTTGTAGTGGCTATTCCTGCGCTGTTTTTAAATCTAACCGAAGTAACTGATCTAACAAGCATAGGTACACTGTTTGCATTTGTGTTGGTGTGCGGAGGAGTTCTCATGTTGCCAAAAAGAGAAGTAACTGCTGAAAAGCCAAAATTTCAAATCCCTTTTATCAGTTCACAATTTATAGTACCAGTACTTTTCATAGTAGGAGTAGTTATTTTCTGGAATAATTTTTTAGGCCTGTTTGATTTTTCCGGCGGATGGCATGTGTTTAAAGATAAACTGCCCTTCTTCTTATTTGTGATTCTGGCAATTGCATTAACGATACTTTCTTTCGTAAAAAAATTATCTCTCATACCTGTGCTTGGGCTTGCCAGTTGTTTTTATCTGATGACTGAACTTGGATATACCAATTGGATGCGCTTCCTTATTTGGTTGGTAATCGGGTTGGTAATCTATTTTTTATATAGCAGGAAAAATAGCAAACTCGGCAAACAACAAGCGGAAGCACCTCTTGTAATGTAAATGGATTTTATTTTTTTGGACGCATTTCAAATTGTCGCGCCGCAGTTGGTTTGTGGAGACAAACCAAGGTCCAGCCTCGGTCGGTGTCTCCACCGACCGAATTCGTAGCGACAATTTGAAATGCACCCATTTTTTTTGCATCGATTCCAAAACAAAGGATAGCGGTTATCTTTGCAACATGAAGTATGAGCCTGGCGATACCGTGTTATTATTGCATTCAAATGAAGAAGGAACGGTGGTGGAGATCATGAGTGAATCAATGGTGATGGTTGATATTGCCGGAGTACGTTTCCCTGTTTATATGGATCAAATCGATTTTCCTTATTTCAAAAGATTTACGGAGAAAAAATTAGTTCCACAAAAAAAAGACAAAGTTTATATCGATTCCATTAAAAAGGAAACGCTGATAACACAAAACAGGAATCATTCAGGAATTCTCGTTTCCTTAATTCCTGTATTTGATAAAGATGTTTTTGATGATGATGTGATAGAAAGATTTAAAATTTACCTGGTAAATGAAACCGCATCAACTTTTCAGTTTCGGTACGAAATGACATGCAAAGGCACACCTAATTTTCATTTAAATAATACAGTTCTTCCTTTCAACGATTTCTATTTGCATGATATGGCATTTGATGAAATGAATGATTCTCCAAAATTTGAATTTGATTTCACACTCACTCCTGCCGATTCAAAAAAAGCAAGCCACTTTGAAACATCATTGAAAATAAAGGCTAAACTTTTATTTCAAAAAATAGAGGAAATGAGAATGAAAAATCAGTCCTCATTTTCATTTTTATTGTTGGAAAATTATCCTGATAAGATGCAGGATCTCACACCAGATTATCATCCCAACACGCATTTATATGATGCTTCTAAAATCCGGCAGAGATTAGAGCCGGCACGCTCTGTTGTGGATCTTCATATTGAAAAACTATCCGATAATTGGAAAGGCCTTAGCAATTTTGACATCCTCACAATCCAATTGCAAAACTTTGAAAAATTTTATAATCTCGCAGTGTCACACCGTCAACCCAACCTGATTATTATTCACGGTGTGGGCACCGGAAAACTTCGCACTGAAATTCATGAAGCGCTGAAATTAAAAAGAGAAGTGAAAAGTTTTGCCAATCAATATCACCCTGGTTATGGCTTTGGTGCTACAGAAATCTTTTTTCAATATTAGACAAAGAAAAACTGAGCATTTGTACGCGATGAAACCGGACATTTCAATCACTAAAAAATAATTGAAAGTAAACTAGAATAAGGATATACGTGGCGTACCTTTGAAGCACTGCAAACCGGGTTATCGCTTCTATTCATTTAGGGGAGGAAAGTCCGGCCAGCGAAGGGCGACACACCGGTTAATAGCCGGTCCTGGCTTTACGGCCGGGAAGAAAGTGCCACAGAAAATAACCGTCGTCACAGCAATGTGATGATAAGGGTGAAAACGTGAGGTAAGAGCTCACGACACCGGTAAGTAATTATCGGGGTGGGTAAACCTTGTGTGCTGTAATGCCACGTATATTTCGGTTTGCACCTGGTGCAAAATAAGCGGCTCGTTTATTTTCCGGAAACGGAAGCAGGAAAGGGTAGGCAGC
>JBDSHT010000106.1:0-4094 GCA_039918315.1 Ginsengibacter sp.
TTTATTGAATTATCCAATTCGTCTTAATGATCAAATTTCCGGATTGTATGGTTATGCGGCTTCTGGTAATTATGCACCTACGGCGCAGGTGAAAGAAGCATATAAATATCTTGCAGATAAAGCGGACCTGGAACTTAATAGATTGAAAACTGTTTTGAACGTAGATGTGCCAAAGTTGAATGAATTGATAAAGCAAAGTCAACTGCCTGTAATAGGAATAAAGAAATAGATGTTTTATTTTCTTTTTGTCTTCAATGGTGTTCCGAAATAGTGTAAGGCTGGAATGCTCATTCTTGATGGTTCCAAACTTAAGGCAAATGCAAACGCTTCGCTTACAAAAACAAAACAACAATATGAGCAATGGTTGAAGAAAATAGACGAAGAAATTAAAATAATTCTCAATCATGCTGCGAAGGAAGATCGAGATGAAGGCCAGCGTTATGGAAATGATCACTGCAAATAATAAACACAAGACTATACTTTAAAATAATGTAGTTCTTTTGTTTAATAACCAGGTTGATAATTTCACTCCCTAACTTTTAGATGCCTGTTTAATTTTTAGTTTTGACCTATCACCCCAGGCAATAATTTATTTCCGTAAATGTAAGATTGACAACTTTTAGATCTCGTCAATCATTATCGCTGCGTTTGGGTATTTTATCCGTTCTTAGGTTTCCCATTTTATATCAATCCATAGAACGTGTCACATGATTGCTATTAGCTTTGTCTTTTTTTTGATCATTTTTAATTGAAAATTTTATTCCAAAACTCATGTTCCACATATCCATGCTCAGGTAAGAATTATTCAGTTTATTAGAAGGTGTTAGTTGCAGATAAAATTTAAAATCCTGCCATCCCGCACCCACGATTACTGATGGTTCCCAAAGCAATGACGAGGGGTGAACCATGATAGCATCCAGGTTTTCCTTTTCGTCCTGGTTTGCATCAAATGCCAAATTGCTTTTCTTAACTTTTAAATTCAGTATGCTAAACCTTGAACTTAGTCCAACTTCAAGATGACCGCTTTTTGAGCTATATCCAACAGAGGGTTGAATAAAAAATTTATTAAGATGTAAATTGGCAGTTTCAGAATTAGCATAAGTATGCTTTTCTCCTCCAACACCTGCGCCCGCATATATTTCAAATATCCATACCTTTTGTGCTCCAAACGGTTTGTAATACCCGGCTCCTATTTCAATGTAACTTCCCTTCCCCGATTCCTGGTGCGTAGCTGATGTACTAATATCATTCTGGACTTGTTCGGTTTTTCCTGCAAAAAAAGAATTTACCATAATGCCAATATTTTTACTTGCAGAATAGGCGATTTGAATATCTGCTCCATTATAATTATCCGAACTATAACCCACTTTCCCTTTGAAAGTATTTTTTTCTTTGAACATAGGAATGTTGGCTGCATTAGGAGCATAATAGTAATGTGCACAGCTTGACAATAATGTCAAAACGCAAATTAGAAATGCAGGGGAAATTATTTTTTTCATGATGATGATTTTTTATTAATTGATTTAATTAATCGCGGACAGCGCCTATTTATTTACTGTTTAATTTTTTGCCGCATGCCCATTTTTACTAAGTGCCATTTCGAGGATCGATGCGCTCATTTTTTCAAAATTTTCTTTATTTCTGCTGATACTAAATTTTTTCATTTGCGCACCTCTTATTCCGCCGAATATGATACCCAGTATAGCACCAATGATTGCCCCAGCCAGTGCGTTTATGCCTGGGCCTAAATCAAACCAACTGTTGGGATCTCTTTGGTAAGTTGCAAGTCCTATTATCCCTCCAACTCCTGCACCAATCAACGCCCCAAATCCAATTCCTCTGCCAATACTTCCGTACTTCCTGATTTTTACCGTTTCTACTTCAGCATAGGGGAATGCGCCATAAGATGGATTTCCCATTGTAGAATTAGAGAAGGTAACCCGCTTAGTTGATAATTGAATTAATGAGTCATTGATGCCGGACAAATAACCGGTAGTTATTTTTCCTTCGGTTTGTAATTTTAGTATAAACGCTTTAGGTCTCACAATTTTTTTAGGAACAAGTACCGTTTGCGACTTTGCCAGATAACAGGTCGTCAATAAAAAATAAAAAACTAAAAATGTTTGTTTCATGATGATGATTTTTTTTAATTAAAAAATGATTGTTTGGTTTTGTATTTAATTCCGAGTTTACTTTTTTCTTAAAATAAAATGAATGGCAAAAAGTGTACGTTCTATATCCACCTGATCGCAAACCCCGTTTTTATAATGATAATAATTAGAATTTCCATCGGGAAGTATAAGCCTATACTTGTTTTCAGCTACTTTTTGTATATCAAGAAATTGTTGGAAATGGTTTGAAAATATCTTTGTATCCGTGCCGGGGGATCTTCTATATAATTGAACTATGTTATTGCGGACTGACTTGTAATGTGCTACACTTCTATTACCATTGTCAATGACATTAAAATTTCTGTCTGATTTTTTTGCCTCCACAGAGGTTTCTTTCCCGTTTTCTTTTTTATAATAAAATGAATAGATCATTTCCCCATTTTCAAAAACTACATCTTCTGTTACATCGCTACGATATAAAAAAAGAAGCTGTTTTGTTTTTACCTCTGATTTAAGTTCCAGGAAAACCAAATTGCCATTTGTTCTTTCTGTTATATTCAGAAACCCAATCACATTCCCATTCCTAATCACATCATATTGAAGTATTCCTTCCTGGGCAATCCCATAAAAACTACAGGAGAGGAGCATCATTAAAATGAACAACTCTTTCTTTGATGATACCAGATTGCCTATGATTTTTCTTTTAGTTTGAATAATTTGAAAAGTTATCATAACAAAGATTTTTAAGATTGAAAAGCACGAACATTTGGTTTCATTACTCAGCTTTTTTCACATCATTCTTTTTTAATTCCGATTGTAATTGCCGGGCTGTTTTAGTAGAGTTGTCATGGCTCCATCCGGGTGGTTTAATAAAATAAAGCACCTTATTTTTTATACTTTTTGTTTTCTTTATGTCATTGAATATTTGCCCCCATCCACGAAATACAATTGTGATAGGATTAAAAGAATTAAGATGATCTGACAAGCCGTAGGTTGGTGTAAATATTTCTTTCTGAAAAGTGCCAAATAGCTTATCCCAAATAATTAGATTCCCTCCATTATTTTTATCCAAATATTCAACGTTACTGCCGTGATGTACGCGATGATGAGAGGGAGTATTAAAAAAAGCTTCGAACCAGTTTGGTAATTTTTTAATAGTTTCGGTATGTATCCAGAACTGATATAAAACACTTGCCGATTTCATATATAGGATCATCTCGGGCTTAATTCCTATCAAAGGCATCTGTAAGCTCCCCCAAAAATAGTACGTTTTTAAAGTAGACAAAATGATAACTTTAAAACAACGTAAAAAGTATGAAAAAGAGCACATTCAGTCCTGCGCAGATTGCAGGCATTCTCAAAGAATTTGATAATGGCAAAACAGCAGAAGAAATCACTCGGGATCATGGTGTGAGCAAAGCAGCATTATATAAATGGCGGCAGCGATATGGCGGCATGGAAGCCTCAGAGCTGAAGCGCATTAAAGAGTTGGAAGAAGAAAACAGCCGGCTCAAACGTATGTATGCTAACCTTGCCATGGAGCTTGATACTGCAAAATACATTATTGAAAAAAAGCTTTAAAGCCTTGCGAGAAGCGAAGGATCATAGAAGATCTTCGCAAAGAGCGACCCAAAGACATCAGCAAGGCGTGTCGTATTTTACGGGTAAGCAGAAGCAGTTTGTGTTATCATTCTATAAAGGATGATCGTTCACTTATGACAATCCTTGAAGATCTCGCTTTTGCAAATCCTAGAGAAGGTTTTTGGAAATGCTATGGCAGGATCAGAAATGAAGGCACTATTGTAAATCATAAAAGACTTCACCGGGTATATAAAAAAATGAAATTACCGCTGAGGCGCAAAGTAAAAAAGCGCCTGCCAGCAAGAGTTAAGGAACCATTGGTTGTTCCTGATCAGTTTACCCAAACCTGGAGTATGGATTTTATGAGTGATGCTTTGAGTAACAGTACAAAGTTCCGTTCAT
>JBDSHT010000107.1:0-3028 GCA_039918315.1 Ginsengibacter sp.
GGCACTCAGGGAAATTTCCAGGACACAGCTATAGGCCTTCAAATGCATCGTATAGCACAGCAATTAAAAAATGATTCTTTGCTTGCCATCAGTACAAATGTAGTAGGTAATTATTTCAGGGGTAAAAGTGATTTGCCAACAGCTCTTGAATATTTTTTCAAAGCTCTTCCACTTGCAGAAAAAGCAAAAGACAGACGACGGATAAGCTCTCTTTATTTTGATATTGCACAATGTTACTACAACATGCAGAACCTTGACGAATGCTATAAATATGCCAAAATAGGTGAAGAAAATTTGCCTGATAAAAACTCGCCGATGTATGATTTTATGGCAACGCAGTTTCACCGGACTATGGGAAATTATTATCTTAAAAAAAATATGCCAGATTCTGCATTAAAAGAGATTCATGAATTGGAAGAAGAAAATAGCAGGCTAAAAAAACCGAACTATATCATGTATAGTTTTCTTCAAAATGGCACAGCTTACACACAACTAGGAGAAAATGATTTGGCAGAAGTATATTTTAAAAAAGCGCAGCTACTTTCAGATTCAATAGCTACACCAATGTTCATATTTCTCCTCAACGAAAATTATATACCTTACCTGCTCGCTAATAACCAGCTTGAAAAAACAAGGCAACAGTCATTTCAATTATTGAACATCGGTAAAAAGGTTGATAATAATTTATGGAAGCTAACTGCAGCCGGTTTTTTAAGCCAGGCGTATAATAAATTACATCAGCCTGATAGTGCCTATTATTATTTAAGCATGGAATCTGCATTGAAAGATTCTGTTTTTAACCAAACCAATATTAATAAAATTCAATCCCTTGCTTTTACTGAACAGATAAGAAATATTGATGAAGAAGCGAAGCAAAAAGCTGCGGAAGAGCAACGCCATCAAAACATACAGTTTGCATTAATCGCTTTTGGTATCATCAGCTTCATCATTTTATTTTTATTATTTACCGGTAGTATTGTTGCGAATGAAAAATTAATCTCTTTCTTCGGAGTTTTAGGGTTACTGATTGTTTTTGAATTTATCAATCTGTTACTTCATCCATGGTTGTCTTCCATCACACATGAATCACCGGTGCTAATGTTGTTGGCATTGGTAGCAATTGCATCCTTATTAATTCCTTTTCATCATAAAATGGAACATTGGATAAAAGAAAAAATGGTTGAAAAAAATAAAGTGATACGATTGGCAGCGGCAAAGAAGACGATTGAGCAATTAGATACAAAGAAAAATCCTGCAAACGAATAGATGTGTGGGATCGGGCCATTTTGTAACAACGGATTTTAATCCGTTGGATTGAGAAGAATAACGCAATTCAGTTGGCGGCGGCGAAGAAAACTATTGATAAACTAGGGAAGGCTGTTCCTCTCAGTGAAAATGAATAATTTAAAATATTTTTTTTACTTTTGACTATTGATAGTAAAGAGTAAAGAAAATGAAAATCAAGAATAGGATAGAAAGGGCTCTTCAGGAAAATGGGGATTTGAGCGTGAAGGAACTTGTGGATATGCTACATGTTTCAAAACAAGGTATTCATATTGCACTTAATCAGCTTTTAGATGAAGATGCCATTGTAAAGTTTGGCCGTACGCCAAAAACAATTTACCGGATAAATAAAGTTGACACTCCTGTTGCAACTGATTTTTCTGTAATCAGTAATGAAGCAAAAAAATACCTTGATAAAAGTTTTCTTCTCATCACCGAAATAGGGAAAATGCTGGAAGGCATTGAAGGGTTTAATCACTGGTGCCGGCAACGCAAACTTCCTTTAGAAAAAACGATCAATGAATTTTTAACAACACGAGAAAAATATGAAGCTTATTATAATGCACAAGGAATTATTGATGGGAAAGAAAAGCTGAAAAACACAAAAGAATATGATACAATTTATCTTGATGAAATATACTACCTGGATTTTTATGCCATTGAAAGGTTTGGGAAAACCCGGCTTGGCACTTTACTGCATTATGCCAAGCAGGGGCAAAATAAATTCTTAATGAAAATATTGTTGGAGGAGATAAAGCCAAAAGTAACCGCAATGGTTAAAGCAGGTAAGTTTGATGCCGTGGGTTTTGTACCTCCTACCATCCGCCGTGAGGTACAGATTATGAAATACCTTGAAACACATTTAAAAATCAATCTGCCAAAAATAAATATTCAAAAAATTTCGGGCATAATACCTGTCCCTCAAAAATCATTGAACAAGATTGAAGAACGAATTAACAATGCAGAAAATACTTTTGCTGTAAATGAGACGGTGAAATACAATCATCTACTTCTAATTGATGATGCGGTGGGGAGTGGTGCCACCCTGAACCAAGTTGCCGGAAAAATAAAGCAAAAACAAATTGCTAAAAAGATAACCGGCCTTGCCGTAGTCGGCAGTTTTAAAGGTTTTGATGTGGTAACGGATTTGTAAATGAAGTACACTGTACTCAACCGAAGTTGAAGTTTTTGACAAGAAAAAATTTCAGGAGGTTTTTATTTAAGCTCGATGCATTCCAGAACAAAAAATAAAATCCCACATCTCTTTTCTTATTTTTAATTTCAAGTACCAATCATTTTAAAGTGAGGTTCGGAAAAGCAATTCAATAATTTAAAAATCTACCGCGCAAATGTTCTTCAATAAAAAAATAAAAGATTTGAAAATACTTTCAGCCCTCATTCTATTATTTGTCTTTCATGGAAATGTTTTTTCACAACAATTATATTTTCCTGGGAAGGAGTGGCAGGTAAAAACTCCGGAAGAATTAAAAATGAAAAAGGCATTAGTGGATAGTGCCGTAAATCTTGCTTTAGCAAGTGAAAATAAAGTAGAGCGGGATCTTCGGATTGCCAACCTGAAAGCTTATTCACGGGAACCCTATTATACCATTGACGGACCCATGAAAGAACGAGGAGGTCCTGCAGGACTGATCATTAAAAATGGCTACATCGTAGCGCAGTGGGGCGATGTAAGCCGTGTGGATATGACATTCAGCGCCACCAAAAGTTATCTTTCCACCGTTGC
>JBDSHT010000108.1:0-13972 GCA_039918315.1 Ginsengibacter sp.
TATTTCAGAAGAGTCATCTATTTTAAATTTTCGCGCACTCAACATCCGGCAGGCACATGAGCGTCCCGAAGCCATGGAAGAAGCTTCCGTGATGATGGTAGGATTAAATCCGGAAAGAATATTACAAGGCTTAACCCAATTGCAGCAACAGAAAGTAGGCGAGGTGAGAAATTATAGAAAAGTTGCAGATTATACAATGCCAAATGTTTCCGAAAAAGTAGTTAGGATTATTTTGAGTTATACAGATTATGTGAACAGGGTGGTATGGAGTAAAAAAATATAAATTTAAAAAGCCTTTTTCGAACTTAATGCATAAAGCGAGCCCACATTAAAATTAATATTCTAAAAATATTTTCAAGAATAAGAAAGGGTTAAAAAAATAATTAAGTACAGAAGTTAAGGAGTAAGTTTCTAACTTTGCAAAAATTTTATTTTTATCAATCATATTTGAATTTTGCGCTTTGCAATTTTTTTGATAGTTATTTATTTTGAAGATGGCATTATTTTAGCGTAGCATATGCTATGTTCTAAATTTGTATTATCGTTTTATATATTTATTTAAAGTATATTTGGGTAAATGTTAGATCGGGTTGAAATTATTTTTATAATTAATGTTACTGAATGTCTAAGTTTTCTCCTGTGAATAATCTTTATTTACTAATTAAAAATAAATCTACTGTTCCTCGGTGGATTATTTTTATACTCGATTTATTGATTTGCGCATTCGCACTTTTTTATGCATTTCTTCTCAGGTTCAATATGAATTTCGAGGCAGTTCGTGATGGTGGATTTGTAAATCAAATTTTACTAGTCACTGTTTTAAACATAGTTTTCTTCAGATTATTCCGTTCTTACGAGGGCATCATTCGTCTTTCAAGTTCCAGAGAAGCAATACGTTGTGTGCTCGCAGTTTTTTGCTCAGTTTTTATT
This sequence comes from Ginsengibacter sp., assembly GCA_039918315.1. GTDB lineage: Bacteria > Bacteroidota > Bacteroidia > Chitinophagales > Chitinophagaceae > Ginsengibacter. The sequence goes on from JBDSHT010000108.1 coordinate 931, forward strand.
CTATTATTATCAACAGTGGTAAGCGCACTTTTTCAATTACCATATTTAATACCCACATCAGTTTTAATTATTTATTTTTTTACAAGCTCTTTTTTAATTTTCGCATACCGGATTTGGTTGAAACAGCTTTATAATCGCAGCTTGAAATTAAAGTTTGAGTCAGAAAACATTATGGTTTTCGGAAAGACTTCTAATGGAGTCCTATTGAAGGACGCAATTGAATCCATTTCAGGCAAGAAATATAGAGTAATAGGATTCGTTGGCGATGACTCGAAACTGTGGGGGAAATCGATTGACAATGCAAAGATTTATTCTGTCGAGCAAGCCAAAATAATGGCATCAAAATTTAATGTTGAATGTGTGTTTGTTTCTTCGGATGATGTTGATACAAAACTGAAAAATGAATTTGTAGATTTCTGCTTGTCGAATAATATAAAAGTCAAAGCAATTCCCGCAGTGCAAGAATGGGTTGATGGTCAATTGAGGACCAAACAGATTAAGAACTTAAAGATTGAAGACCTTTTAAATAGACCGAGCATTAAATTAGCGCCTGATCATATTCGAAATTATTTGAAGGATAAAAGAATATTAATCACAGGTGCAGCAGGTTCCATTGGTAGTGAAATAGTAAAGCAGTTAGCAGGTATAAATGTTGAACTTCTTATTCTATGTGATAATAGAGAGACTGGCTTATATGAACTCCAGTATCAATTGCAGCAAATGACAAAAAAGAGCGACAATATAGTTGTTAGCATAAGCGATGTAAGAAGCGCAGATATTATGCAAAATCTTTTTGAAACTTATAAACCTCAGATTGTCTTTCATGCGGCTGCTTATAAGCATGTGCCTTTAATGGAAATGCATCCTTGTCAGGCGGTTATAAATAATGTAAAAGGCACTAAAATAGTTGCGGATTTGTCAGTGGCATTTGGAGTTGAAAGATTTGTTTTCATTTCTACAGACAAGGCTATTAACCCAACTAATGTAATGGGTGCCTCTAAACGAATTGCGGAAATGTATGTTGCTGAGTTGCAATCAAATCAACAAAGTGTGGTGAGAAATCCGCTGGGGAATTATGATATGACCGATGATAAGGATATTTTTTTAAGAAAAGGCAAAACGAAATTTATTACTACCAGGTTTGGAAATGTGCTAGGGTCTAATGGTTCTGTAATTCCGAGATTTCAGCAACAAATTGACAAAGGAGGCCCTGTAACCGTTACCCATCCTGATATTACGAGATATTTTATGACAATTCCAGAGGCTTGCTCTTTGGTTTTAGAGGCCTGTACTATGGGTGATGGCGGCGAAGTTTTTATTTTCGATATGGGTGAACCAGTGCGTATCGCCGATTTGGCACTAAAAATGATTAAACTTGCTGGACTTATTCCGGGGAAGGATATCAAAATAGAATTTTCAGGATTGAGGCCAGGCGAAAAGTTATACGAAGAACTTTTAAATATTACGGAAGAGGTGATTCCAACCCATCATAAAAAGATAAAAATTTCAAGAGTTAATAAACCAGCTATTAGAACCATAATTGAAAATGTAGATTATCTTATAGATATATCTGGAAAAAATAAAAATATTTCAGTTGTAAAACAAATGAAACTGATAGTACCGGAATATAGAAGTAATAATTCGATTTACGAAAGATTAGACAACATTGAAGGCGTGCGTAAAGAACCAATCAGTGATAATAAATTTTCTAACTTAATTCCGCAGCTTCAATAATTAATTAGTATAAATGACTTAAATAATAGATAAACATGTTATCTTTGCATTTTTTAACCCAAAAGCTATAAATTTTTAATCAACCAACAATCTCTTAAATAAAAAAACACTTATTATGATTACCACTTTTTTTAAAAAACTAACTTTAACAGGAACGCTGATATTAGGTTCCTTAGTTATGTTTGCCCAGGCACCTTTTACTGGTACTAGCCAGTTTAAGAAGTTTTCCATTGGAATAAATGCAGGTGCACTACGTGCATCAGTTATTACCGGCGGTCCGAATGATTTTACTAAGCCGTTATATACTTTAGGATATGGTGGTAATTTGAAATATCAATTTACTCATCGTTTTGCACTTCAGGCAGATGTGTTACTTGGAAAATTAAAAGGCAACAATGATAATCCAACTGGTGCACCAAACAGGCCAATCAGTAATTTTGAAACTAATTTGAACTACGCAGCAAGTTTAAATGGTGTGCTAACTTTTGGAAGCATCAATTGGTTGAGTGAAAAAACGAAAGTACTTCCTTATGTATCCGCAGGAGCTGGATGGATGGGTTTCAAAGTTAAAACCGATGGTAATAATTTTGATAATGGTAATGCTCAGGGTGAATTTTTTGTTCCAGTAGGAGTGGGCCTTAAATTTTTGTTATCTGATGCAATCAATCTTGATTTAGGTTACAAAGCTCATTTCGTAGATGATGATAATTTGGACGGAACAAGGAATGTGCAAGGAATTGCTCATAAAGATAAGTTCTCTTATGGTTTCGTAGGTCTTGAGTTTGCTTTGGGCGCCAAAGGCAAAAAACAGTTAATGTTTGACAACCCTGCTGCGAAACTAAATAGCATTCTTACTACTCAAATAAGCAATATCCAAACTCAGGTTGATACTTTGAACGCAAGAATGAGCACCAAAGATTCTGATGGTGACGGCGTTTTTGATCAGTTTGATAAAGAGCCAAATACTCCAGCAGGTGCTGTAGTTGATTTCCGTGGTGTAGCTCTTGATACTGACGGAGATGGTGTTCCAGACTACAGAGATAAGCAATTGATTACTCCAACGGAGTGTCAGCCAGTTGATGCTGATGGTGTGGGTAAATGCCCAGATCCTGAGTGCTGCAAAAATATGGTAGCTGCAACAGCTTGCAACCTCGGTGATATGCCAAGTATTTCATTCAGAGGTGGCAGCAACACTTTAAGTAGCGATGCAAAAGCGATGTTAGCAACTGTAGCTTCTAAATTGAAAAATAGTGCAGATTGTTCTATCACGTTAACAGGTTATCCTGCAGCTTCTAAAGCATCTCAAGCCCTTTGCAACAAAAGATCAAATGCTGTTAAAGCATATCTTACAGAGACTGAAGGAATCAGTGCTGATAGAATTATGACGAGTTGTGAAGTTGGTGGTGGCGATGCAAATGTTGTTGATATTAAAGCTAACTAATTTTATTTTCTATAAAGATTTAGTAAAGCCTCTCAATTTTGAGAGGCTTTACTTTTTTGAAGCAGATTATAATAGATATGCATTTTTTGAATACTCCTCAGTGTCATCATGTCGCCAGCCAATTTTTCTGTCAGATTTTCAATCTTAATTTGTTTTTATCACTTTTTGTAAAGTAAATTAATATTAATTTTGAACCATGTTATCCATAAGCAACCGAGGCAATGCTATGCCGGCATCACCCATTAGAAAATTAGTACCATTTGCAGAAGCTGCGAGAAAAAGAGGTACTAAAATTTTTCATTTAAATATTGGCCAGCCTGATATTGAAACTCCTAAAATGGCACTCAATGCCGTGAGAAATTCTGATTTTAAAGTGCTGGAATATAGTCACAGCGCGGGCAACGAAAGTTATCGCAAAAAATTAGTTGAATATTATGAGTCAGTAAATATTCATGTAAACTCAAATGAAATTATCGTGACCACTGGTGGCAGCGAAGCAATTTTATTTGGCTTTATGAGTTGCCTGGATGTGGGCGATGAAGTAATTATCCCTGAGCCTTTCTATGCAAACTACAATGGATTTGCTGTGTCAGCGGGCGTTATTGTAAAACCTATTACCTCTAATATAAGTACAGGATTTGCGCTTCCGCCTATTGAAGATTTTGAAAAGGCAATTACATCGCGGACTAAGGCTATAGTGATTTGCAATCCCAATAATCCTACGGGGTATTTATACAGCAGACAGGAAATGGACGTACTCAAAATGATTATCAAAAAGCATAATCTTTATTTATTTTCTGATGAAGCTTATCGTGAATTTTGTTACGAAGGAGAACATATTAGTGCGATGGAATTAGAGGGCGTAGAAGAAAACGTAATTTTAATGGATACGATAAGTAAAAGATACAGTGCTTGTGGGGCACGAATTGGAGCATTTGTTACCAGGAATAAAGAAGTGTTGGCTACAGCCATGAAATTCGCCCAAGCGAGATTAAGTCCACCAGAATTTGGTCAAATACTTGCCGAAGCGGCTGTAGATCTTCCCGCCAGCTACTTTGACGAGCCAAAAGCTGAATATTTGCGAAGGCGGGATAACCTGGTTTCAAGGTTAAATAAAATTGAAGGGGTATTTTGCCCCAACCCTGGAGGTGCTTTCTATGCAATAGCATCTTTACCAGTTCCGGATTCAGATAAATTTTGCCAATGGCTTCTTGAATCGTTCGAATACAATGGTGCTACTGTAATGCTAGCTCCTGCAACCGGGTTTTACAGCACTCCGGGCCTTGGAAAAGATGAAGTAAGACTTGCTTATGTATTGAACGTGGATGCAATTAACGCTGCTATGGATTGCCTGGATGAAGCACTAAAAGTGTATCCAGATAAAAAACAGCAAAATAAAGTCTGATCCCTTACATTTTATCTTGATTTTTTTAATCAAAGTATTATCTTCGCCGCCCAAAATGTCGGGGTAGCTCAGCTGGTTAGAGCATCGGATTCATAACCCGAAGGTCGGCAGTTCAAGTCTGCTCCCCGATACTAAAAGCCCAAAACTTAATTGAAGTTTTGGGCTTTTTTTTATCGCAACAACTTGTTTTATAAATGGTTTGAAACATTTTTCCATTATATTCTAATGATCAACTTTTTGAAATCGCATTTTTTAAGAAGTTAAATCCGATAAGGTATTAAAGGTATTCTACCAATATTTGCAAAGGAGCAGGTTCATCTGTATAAGATTTTTTTCAATATTGGCGGCATTAAATAAATCTTCTTGCTGCATAAAAGATATATTTCAAATACAAAATCAATTAGCTATAGGTATATTTTAATTTTCGTAATTGATATAAATCAACTATTTGCTGTGTAATAAATTAGAAATCAACAACTAATCGGGGATTTGTGTAAACGTGTGTAATTTATTCCCCAATTTAAGCCAAAAGATACAAAGTGGCATTATTATTGACAATAATGAAGGAATTTAATTTTGATGTTAACATATATAAAAGTTAATTACTTTCAAATATTGATTTAGAATATTTGTCTCGGAAGCACTGCTTTTAAAATCCATAATCTTAAATATCATAATTGACATAACCTATAATCCAACAACGAAATCCAGCATGAAGAAGTTATTCCTATTACCCCTCCTAATTATTTTTGGTTTATCAACTTACGCAACCGATTATTACATTGCCGCAAATGGCAATGATGGTAATAATGGTACGTCAAGTTCTAGCCCTTGGCAAACTATTAACAAATTGAATGCCTATTTTAGTTATATAAATTCTGGAGACCGGGTTTTTTTTAGAAGAGGCGATACTTTTTATGGTACTATAAAGATTGGGAAAAGTGGGACTTCTGGTTCGCCCATTACTCTTGGAGCATATGGTTCCGGTGAAAATCCTGTTATTTCCGGGCTTAGTGCTGTGACCTCTTGGAATAATTTAGGAGGTAATATCTGGGAAAGTTCAAATGCAGTCTCAAGTTTGCCTTACACTAATATGGTACTTGTGGATGGGGTTACTGTCGCTATGGGGAGATGGCCGAATACGGGATACCTCTATTATCAGAGCCACAATAGTAATATTTCTATAACAAGTAGCGGTTTAATAGGTTCTCAAAATTGGACAGGTGCTGAAGTTGCCATGTTTGTTACTACATATGGCCAAAGCAGAAATAAAATACTTTCACAATCAGGTACAACTATAAATTACCAGGCAAATCCTATTAGTGAATCCATTCAATATGAAAATCAAGGATTTTTCATCCAAAATGATTCCCGAACTTTAGATTCACCGGGCGAATGGTATTATAATCCAAGTACTAAAAAACTAAGACTTTATAGTCTTGGAACTCCAAATAATGTTCAATTGACTACAGTAGATACTCTTCTTATTACGAATGAGAAGAGTTATATAACAGTTGAAAATATTGCATTTAAAGGCTCAAATAGAACTTCTTTTCTTATAAATAATTCTAAATATATCTCTATAAATAATTGTGATTTTAATTTTTCAGGAACTGATGCAATTACAGGACCGTGGTGGGGAAATTCTACAAATGTATTAATTCAAGGATGTACTTTTAATAATACAAACAGTTCTGCAATAAGTTTGGTCTCTGAATTTAATAATGCAGTTATTAAAAATAATTCAATTAAAAATACCGGTATGGTATCAGGTATGGGTGGAAAGGGGGAAATTGGGAATTGTTTTGCAATTCATGCCCCCGGAATTAATACTTTGATTGATAACAATTCAATTGAAAATGTGGGATATATTCCTATCACCTTCCAAGGAAGTAATACAGTTATTAGCAATAATTACATCGACGGATTTTGTTTGATATTACATGACGGAGCAGGTATATATACTCATAATGCGACACCAGTTAGCCAGTCTGGTATAAAAATTCAAAATAATATAGTGCTAAACGGGTTGACTGATTGTGGTATCTATGTTGATGAGAACTCAAATGGTATTGATGTCTTAAACAATTCAGTCTCCGGCTGCAATATTGGAATTTATCTTCACAATAGTTGGAATGTCAAGGTAAACGGTAATACTACTTACAATAATAAATTTGCTGAATTTTATATTTATAATGACAATCCCAATGTAACAATGCAAAATATTGAGTTGGGAAACAATAAATTTGTTGCAAAAGAGCAAAGCCAGAGAGCAGTTTTTGCATATCCGCTGGACAGATTAATTGCTGGTTTGAACGCGCATGATAATTATTATGCCAGGCCGATTGACGATAACGCAATAATGGATTCCTACTATTTGGGTGTGTGGGGAAGAAGAACCCTTGCAGAATGGAAAGTTATTACTGGTCAGGATATACTTTCAAAAGGGTCTCCAAAATCGATTTCCAGCGTAGATGAATTGCGATTTGAATATAACCCAACCTCATCTAATAAGTCTATTTCATTGGATGCTAATTATATAGATGTGTCGGGGAAAACCTATTCTGGTGTAATTTCACTCACTCCTCATACTAGCTTAGTACTAATAAGAAATGGAGCAATCACTAACCAAACTCCTGTCGCAAATGCAGGTGGAGATCAATCTATAAATTTACCAGTCAATTCTGTAAATCTTCAGGGTTCAGGAAACGATTCTGATGGAACTATAGATTCGTATAACTGGTCAAAATCTTCCGGACCGGAAAATTTTGTAATTGCAGATATTAATTTGCCCAGTACAAAAGTTTCTGGATTGACGGAAGGGGTTTATCAATTTTTATTAAAAGTTACAGATAATAAAGGTTCCGTTGGGCAGGACATTGTTGAGATTACAGTAAAAGGAAATGATATTCTTCTTGCTGCTGTTAACCCTTCACCGATAGTCAGTGGGTTAGATTATGAATATTACGAAGGAACTGGTTATACGGGAGTGCCTAATTTTTCAGAATTGACTAATGTCAAAAAGGGGACAACTGCTGATTTTAATGTATCTATGGCAAACAGGACGGAAAATTTTGCACTTAATTTTAATGGTTTTATAGAAGTTCCAACAGACGGACAATATACGTTTTATACAAATTCTGATGACGGAAGTTTGTTGTATATCGACGGGAAGATGGTTGTTAATAATGATGGTCTTCATGGTGAATCAGAATTATCAGGAACAATCGGGCTAAAAGCAGGAAAACATGCAATTTCGGTAGGATTTTTCCAAGGTACTGGTGCCGGTATTTTAAAAGTAAGTTATAGTGGCCCTGGAATTGCCAAATCTATTATACCATTATCGAGACTCTTTAGAATTACTGAAGAGAGTTTACTTCCTGCAGTTAATCCAGCCAATACTATAAATGGTTTAGATTATCAATATTACGAAGGAACCGGTTATACACTTGTTCCTAATTTTTCAGGGTTGACAGCTATTAAAACTGGTACAACAACTGATTTTAATGTATCTATGGCAAACAGGCCGGAGAATTATGCGCTTAATTTTAATGGATTTATAGAAGTTCCAACAGATGGACAATATACTTTTTATACAAATTCTGATGATGGTAGTTTATTATATATCGATGGAAAGTTAGTAGTTAATAATGACGGACTTCATGGCTCTGTAGAGTTATCTGGTAAGGTAGGACTGAAAGCAGGTAAACATGCGATTTCTGTAGGATTTTTCCAAGGTGCCGGTGCGGGGATTTTAAATGTAAGTTATAGTGGTCCAGGTATATTTAAAACCATCATTTCTCAATCACAACTATTTAGAATTTCAGATGAAAATTTACTTCCTGCAATTAATCCTTCCAATCCGGTGAATGGCTTAGATTATCAATATTATGAAGGAAGTGGTTATGCAGTTGTGCCTGATTTTACGGGATTGACAGCAACTAAAACTGGTTCAACTACTGATTTTAATGTTTCAATGGCAAACAGGCAGGAGATTTATGCGCTTAATTTTACTGGTTATATAGATGTACCCACTGACGGTCAATATACCTTTTATACAAATTCTGATGATGGTAGTTTGTTATATATTGATGGTAGGTTAGTAGTAAATAATGACGGCCTTCATGCAGCAGTAGAATTATCCGGAAAGATTGGTCTAAAAGCAGGCAAGCATGCAATTTCTGTAGGATTCATTCAGCAAACCGGTGCAAGTGTTTTAAGCGTAAGTTACAGTGGCCCTGGTGTCACTAAACAGAAAATACCATCCACATCCCTTTATAGGGTAGTTGATGATGGCTTACTTCCCGCAGTTTATGTAGCCAATTCTGTAAATGGAATCGATTATCAATATTACGAAGGCTCGGGTTATACAGTTGTGCCTAAATTTTCAGGATTACCAATTGTTAAAATTGGTACAACTCCAGATTTTAATGTTGCCATGGCAAATAGGTCGGAGATTTATGCGCTTAATTTTAATGGATATATAGATGTACCTACAGACGGTCAATATACGTTTTATTCAAATTCTGATGATGGTAGTTTGTTATATATTGATGGCAGGTTGGTAGTGAATAACGATGGTCTTCATGGTGCATTGGAATTATCGGGAAGCATAGGATTAAAAGCAGGCAAACATGTAATTTCCGTAGGATTTTTCCAACAAACCGGTGCAGGTGTTTTAAACGTAAGCTTTAGCGGCCCTGGTGTTGCCAAGCAAAAAATACCATCTACTTCACTTTATAGGGCGGTTGATGATGGTTTACTTTCTGCAGTTTATGTTGACAATCCTGTAAATGGTCTGGATTATCAATATTACGAAGAAAGCAGTTTTACCTCAATTCCTAATTTCTCAGCATTGTCTCCAGTGAAATCTGGAACAACTTCCAATTTTCTTATATCACTTACAAACAGGGCCGAGACATACGCATTTAATTTTACAGGATATATAAATATTCCAACTGATGGCCTATACACTTTCTATACAACTTCCGATGATGGGAGTAATTTATATGTCGATGGTAGATTAGTTGTTAATAATGATGCGCTACAGTGGCCAGTTGAAAAGTCAGGTACAATAGGATTAAAAGCAGGGTATCATGCTATTTCTGTTGGATATTTTAATCAAACTGGTACTGGAACGTTGATCATTTCATATGCCGGCCCTGGAGTTGCAAAACAGGCGATTGCTTCAGATCGGTTGGTAAGATCCTCTGTTACACAATTTGCAATAACCGGGGGTTTGAATATGAGTAAGGGTGCTCCTTCCAATGTATATAATGATGAACATTCATTATTTAAAACAGAAGTTAAGGCTTATCCAAATCCATTTGTAAATTCAGTTAACCTTTCCATTATTAGTAAACCCGGAAAATATAAGTTAATACTCTTAGACGTTTTAGGAAGAATTCTTTGGAGTAAGGAGGGAAATAAAGGAGAAGGATTATTACAACAGACAATCAATACTAGCTCACTTCAAAAAGGAATTTATTTCTTAAAAGTAATTCAGGATGGGAAGGGAAGTAGTTTAAAACTTGAAAAATAAAATTGCATAAACGAGGCCGTCCCAAAAATAAATTTGGGGCGGCTTTTTTGTATGTCTGTATTTTCAAAAAATATTATTTCAAAAAAAGGTTTTAAGGGTACCGCTTTCCGGAACTTACCTTAACGTTGGGGTTTATTGGGTAAAATGAACGCCATTTAGGCGGTTCAGTTTCTTGGATTGCGCGCCAGCGCAAATAGTCTTGCTTCTGCTTCCATTTTTTGTTTACGGCGAAGTATGAAGCATTTGAAGTAGTGGTTATTTTTTTTGTTTCCAAAAGCGGGTTCTACATCACAAGGCCATTTTTTGCGATGGTAAATGCCTTGTTCACTTGTCAGGTTTTCTTTTAACTGCTTTTTGCTTTTTTTTAAAGTGAGATTCACCTCTATTACTCTGTCGCCCTTTGCCTTATAAAATTATTGCAAAAATTAACTGCCTACTTTCTCAAATGAATCTTTCATGAGATCAATTGGAACCCCCAAATTTTAAAAATCTTCTCAATCCCTTTTTCTATTTTTGTTGAAAGTTTTCTAAAACTCAACATTTCTTAAAATCCATGAGGATAGCCGCTTTCACGGTTTATCATTATGAAATACTGATTTCAGTAAAATGGATTTTTGACAATAAAAAGCAAAATTAATTCACTTCTTTTTCAGCGCACTTTCACCCTGTTTTTAGAACAGGAAAATCGAAAATAACCGCGCATTTTTTACAATATATTTTCTCGTTTCTCGTTTATTATTGATAAGTATAGCTTGCTTACCGCTCTACTTAAAATCCAAGATTATTCGCCTAACCTCCGAATGATTTAAATCTGAAAACTAATAGCAAATCCAATTTGCTACTGAAAGACCTATGAAAAAACTGTTGTTGCTGCCATTTATTTTATTTGGCCTGGCTGCTAGTGCCACAGACTATTACATTTCTTCGTCCAATGGAAATGATTTAAACAATGGAGTCACTCCGTCTACAGCGTGGAAAACCATTAATAAATTGAATTCCTTTTCTTCCTCTTTAAAAGGTGGGGATAGAATTCTTTTAAAGAGGGGTGATAAATTTTACGGTAAAATTCAAATTATAAGGGGAGGTACTATTGCATCACCAATTGTTATAGGCGACTTCGGTGCAGGAGAAAAACCAATTTTAAGTGGGTTTTCAAATGTCACCCAGTGGACTAGTAAGGGGAGCAATATTTGGGAAAGCACTACGGAAGTTTCTTCATTAATTTCTTTAAATATGGTAGTGATTAATGGTCAAAACACCGCGATGGGAAGATTTCCAAATTCAGGGTTTTTTACCTATCAATCTCACTCTGGGAAGGGGCAAATAACCAGTAGCAGCTTAACAGGAGGATTAAATTGGGCGGGTGCGGAAATAGCAATTTTCATAACAAGCTATGGGCTTAACAGAGGAAAAATTATCTCCCAACCAGGAAACACCATAAACTTTTCCTATAATGATTTACAGGAGAATATACAACGCGACAATCAAGGATTTTTTATTCAAAATGATGAACGAACCCTGGATTTGCAAAATGAATGGTATTACAATTCAAATACAAAGAAACTCAAATTATATTCCACCTATGAACCGGTAAATATCCAAGTCTCTGCTATCGAAGCGTTGATTGAGGTGCAGGATATTTCCAATGTAATTGTTCAAAATATTTATTTTGAGGGGTCTAATTCCGCGTCTGTATTATTAAAAAATGCCCAAAATATTTCTCTAAGAAACTGCGGATTTAACTATTCTGGAATAAATGCCATACACGGACCTTTTTGGGGTAATTCTGCCGGACTAATAATCGATAACTGCTCGTTTGATCATAGCAACAATACAGCAATTGCGCTTCAAGCCGAGTTTGGAAATTCCACTATCACCAACAATACAATAAGAAATACAGGAGTAATACCAGGTATGGGAGCACCCGCGGGGGATTTCAGCTATACGGGGCTTTACAGTGGAATTCATGCGACTGGTAGTGGTAGTTTAATTGAAAATAATGTAATCAATAATTCTGCATATACAGGGATTACATTTGCCGGAAGTAACACCTTAGTGCGAAATAATTTCATTGATACGGCATGTACTTTTTTACATGATGGTGCTGGTATATATACATGGAATGGTAGTGGAGAGAAAAACGGAGGAATGAAAATTATGAATAATATTGTTTTGAACGTTGTAGAAGATTGTGGTATATATACTGATGATAGATCCAATGGAATTGAAATAAGTGGAAATTCTGTCGCCAATTGTTATACAGGATTTTACTTTCATAATAATTGGGATTTGCTAATCCAGGGAAATACGTCATTCAACAATACTTACTCTGGTGTCAATATATATAATGATGATCCTTCGGTAACCATGAGCAATAATATAATGAAGAATAATTTATTTGTGGGGAACAGCCCTATTCAAAGAGCCGCATTTTTTTACCCAATGGAAAAAGTAGTAAATGGGTTTTCAATTTTAGATAATAATTATTATGCGGTACCGATAAAAGATACATATACTATTGACGGATGCCTGAACGGAACCTGGGGACGAAAAACACTTGATGAATGGAAGGTTACTTCTGGAAAGGAAGCAAATTCAAAAAAATCACCAAAAACAATCTCGCAGTCTGACTATTTGAAATTCGAATACAATGCAACATCTTCCCCCCAAAACAAAATATTGGATGCCCGATATGTAGATTTAAGTGGCAATATTTTTAATGGATCTGTAAACTTATTGCCTTTTACCTCCGTAGTACTTATAAGGGATGGTGAACTCATAAATAACCCCCCTACCGCCAATGCCGGTGCTAATGTAAGCATCACGCTACCCACTAATACCGCCACATTGAATGGAAGTGGCCTCGATTCAGATGGCACTATCAGCAGTTATAAATGGGTGAAAATATCTGGGCCAGGGG
>JBDSHT010000109.1:0-15730 GCA_039918315.1 Ginsengibacter sp.
AAACGCTGAAAGCATCTAAGCGTGAAACCAACCTCAAGATGAGTTTTCTTTTAAGGGTCGTCAAAGACTATGACGTTGATAGGCTATAGGTATAAAGGCAGTAATGTCAAAGCCGAGTAGTACTAATTGCCCGTAAGCTTTATTTTTTATTTACTACCAAAAAGTCTTACAACTTTCCCATTATGTTAATTTTATTTTTGAATATTTTATATTCATACTCAACAAAATCATTTGTTGATTGTAAGTGAAATGTTGTCTGGTTTATTCCATTCGTTACTTATCATTTATAATTCAACATTACCTCTTTATGGTGGTTTTGCCGAGGGTGTTCACCTCTTCCCATACCGAACAGAGAAGTTAAGCCCCTCATGGCCGATGGTACTGCACAACAATGTGGGAGAGTAGGTAGCTGCCATATTTATTTAAACCCTTTCAATTTACTTTGAAAGGGTTTTTTTGTTTCCATCATACTTCTCAGTAAGTTGCTGGTGATAGCTGAACTGTAAAGCAATTTGCATGAACACAAGACGCCTGTGTCTTCAGGCTTTTAATCCATCTTTTATATTGCATTAAATTGTCCTTTTAGACATGAACAAATTTTTCTGTGTCGACGCATAAATTAAACACTCTCTCAGCTCGCCGATATCCGACTCAACATCCCATTCACATAATAAATTGAGTGTCCTCTTTCATCCGTAAACATCATACCCGGATGCGCCGGTTTTGCCCAATCTATACACCATTCTTTATACAAATTTATATTTTTGCCTTCTGCATCGCCAATGAAAAACATTGTGTCTTTATTACACGCTATACATTTTACCACCACTTCTTTCCAACTAATTTTTTCAACGCCGGAACAAGAAGTGCATTTGTTTTTATCATCAGGTAATGAAGCAAATTGCGGATGCAAAACGATGTCGTCTAAATCATCTCTGTTTATAAGAATAGAATCAAATTTGTAATTCCCTTCTTTCCCGCAGTTATCACATAAGCTTTCTTCTGATTCGTTTAAAAATTCTTCATTAAAATAAATTTCCGCTTCGTAATTACAGCAGTTACAGCGAAAGAGTGCAGCCTGGCAATATGTGTTTTGGTTTTCAGACAAATTTTCTATGTTTTTGAATGAGTGTAAATGTAATTATCTTTTTATTTATCCCAGATTGTTTTCTGAATCCTTTGGTAATAAACTTTTTTGTTTTATCTATCCTTAAATTCCAAATTGAACGTCTTAGAGGATTGGTGATATAATGATAGCCAGACTTTTGTGTACCTGGAAATATAGAATAAAAAATAAGGTAAGCCCGCTCTGTTTATGAGCTGATGGTACTGCACAACAATGTGGGAGAGTAGGTATCTGCCATATTTATTTAAAACCTTTCAATTTATTTTGAAAGGGTTTTTTTGTGTGTCCAGTGCAGAGTTAAATTTCCTTTTGGTTCCGAAACCAAATTAAAACGCAACCTCCTTCCATGTCAAAAAGTACATCTTTGGAAATGGCCTTTTCACACTTAATTCTATTTTTAATTTCTGCTGAATTTTCTATCGGTTGATACTTAAATCTGGTACGAATAAAAACTAAAATTTATTAATTTTTATGCGTTCATTTAAGGTCGGAATATCATCAAGATTCTTGAAATTAATACACTCATACATATCCTGGACTACGCCATCTTTAGTGATAATTACCAGGTCAATAAAATTTTTGCTTTTATTTCCGGAGAAGGTAAATCCTTCACAATCATAATTACAGGTTTCTGAATTACAGCAGCCTCTGTAACAGTTTAAAAAGATATCTCCGCTTGCAACAAATTCATCTATTGCAATACTCAGTTTCTTGATAAAAATAGATTTTTCAAAATCTTGGTAAGTTCGGCTATCTTCTAAAATATCACTTACCATTTCTACATCAAGTCGCTGAAGAAAATGAATGACCGCATCAGCCTGGGTTTTTATTTTGTTTAAATTTATTTCGTTTGCTGTACTCATTGTTGTTTCAAATTAGTTTCCAGCTCCATTGCTTCTTTTCTTTGTTGTATGATTTAATTGCTTGTCCTTTTATTGACAATCCATTTTCAAGTTTCCGTTTCGTTATGATTGACGGATGAATAAAAACCTTATCAATAAAGCCAAAATTCCTGCCTTCCGGGATTTCAATCTTCCCTGAAACATCTTTAAAGAATTGAGTTTTAAAATTATTATCAATAATTTTCTTAGCTGTATTTATCTGAAATAATCCTTCTTTATTTCCTTGACGAAATCTTACCTGAAGTACTTCACCAACTTTTATCTCTTTAAAAAATCTATCATACTTAAAAAATCCAAATTTTGATTCCGATGCAATAAAATTGAGGATCTTTCTATCATTGTTTACAAAATCCACAAAAACCTTTTCTTCCGGCATATCACTGAATAAAAGATCTTCTGCGATGGATGTGTATTGTTTATAAAAACTAAGATTCGAATGATTTGCTATAGCATTTTTATACCAATCCTGGCCTTCCCAATTTGTTATTGTAGAAGGGATTTTCCATCCATTCTCTTTGCGTGTTTTAATGAGGATTTCTATTTCTGTTTTAGCTTCATTAAAAAATTGTTTTGAAATGAGCATGACCGCTATCTTCTGCCTTAATTTTACAAGCATTGTTTCCGGGCTATAGCAGGTTAATGCTTTACAATAGCAAGCAAATTCATTATCCGGCTCATTTGAAAACGCTTCTGCCAGAATTTCCCAGACCCAAAAATCATTTTGTTTCTTTTTTGCAAATGGCAAAATGGTCAATAGCATATTTTCTTTATCATCAGTTGCCAATAGTAGTTTTGCGTGGAAATAGGCTGGATATTGATATTCCGAATGTTTCTCTTCTAGCTCTTTTATCTTTGGAATAAATTCTACAATTTCTTCTTTGTTAATACCCTGTCCTTCAAAAGTTATCTCTGGTGACAATAAATGTTTTGCATAAGCGATATACGCCTGTTCAACAAGTGCCATAACTTCTTTTCCATTTGGCATTCTTTCCTTCTGATAATCTTCCGACTTAAAATTTTCAAAACCCCACCAATTGGCAAACTCTATAAACCGGTTAGATTCTTTCATTCCTTTGTGAAAGGCAGAATACAAAACACTATACCATTTGGAACTCTTTTTAATAGGCAATTCTTTTATGGCATCAAACAATCGATGAAGTCTATTCAAATCAATTGGTAATTCTTTATTTATTGCCCTCGCTGCTTTTGAAATCACAATCGAAATATTTTCCCAAAACATATCTTCTGTTGCTGGCAATGCCAATTGTTTCAATTCTTCTATCTTGACAAGAAAAGCAGCAAGGTTGGGAGCCGATGCTTCCAATTGCGAATAGAAAACCCAACTCAGGTTGCGCTTAGACCAAACATTATCCGGCTCCGCTTCTAACTCAGTTTTAGCCATCTTGTAGGCTTCGTCTAATTTACCTTCCTGGCGTAGAACTTTGATTTCTTTAGCTGGCATAATCTTCAATTTTTAGGATAAGTTGTTTTAGTTTCTCATCGTCGTCTTTGTAAGATTTAGGATTTGCAATTGTGAGCTCTCCCTTATCGTTAAAATAGAATTGGACATAACTACAAATTGCATCAGACCGGAAATAGAAATTTACATAATTTCTACTTTCAACAACATTGGTAATAGTAATATCAAGTTCGATACAGGACTGCTGTACAAAAGAATATAAGTTTTCTAAAAACTCCTTACCCGGTTGGTAATTAATATTAAAAATGTAATTCGATTGAGAATTAAATATTTCAAGAATGGTTTTATTTATTTCAATTTCAGAGGTATTGCAAACTGCAAATTGATCAATAAAAACTCCTGAGAGTTTATGACTGGCCTGAACCTGAATTGTCTTATCGTTATGTTTTAAAGTATAACGCTCCAGATATCCAAATGTCTCAACATTCTCTATCTCAAACGAAGCCCTTTCTAATCTTTCCTGTACTTCCCAAAATTTCAAACTTTTGCATTTGTGCTGATCCGTTTTATGAAAAGGTGAAGTTGGAATATTGTCAAGAAATAAGGCATCATTCGGCAAAGTTCCAATTTTGACAATTGGAGTAAATTTTAGTTTTGACAACTTTCCAAAATGAGGCGCATTCAATGCATAACAAGTATCTACAGCTCTGGTGGTGGCTGTGTAACACCAGCGTACTGGATCGGATTTTGCGCTTACCCTGCCAAAATAGTCCACAAAAACCTTACTCCATTCTCCACCCTGCGCTTTGTGACAAGTAATAGCATACCCATACTTCACTCTTAATGCGTTGAAAAAAGGATCAGATTTTAATTCCTGTTTAAATTCTTCTGAACTGACTTTATAAGACGGAAATCCTTTCTCCTTATTTCTATTTTGAACATCATTAAACCGCATAAGAAAATTAATATACAAAGACTTCATTTCAGGAATGGACAAATCTCTTTTGGTTGAGTTAAGTAATGAATCTATTATTTTACACGGAATATCGTTAGGGTGGTTGGGTACTCTTATTTTAATATTCCTGTAAGTCAATGTGATGATCTTTCTAACCTTTTTACCAGCTTCATCTACATAAACCGGGGCGGATTGATTAATAGTATTTGGGTCTACGTACACCACTTTGGCGATATCCCCATTGAAAAGCTCAACTCCATAAGTAAAATAATTATTGTTATTAATAATTACCAGATCCCCTGCGGTTATATTCTTTTCAACAGGATAAATTTTTTCTCTAATAGCAATATTATATTGATAGCATTGTTCATTACTATAAGCGACAATTACACCATCCCCGATTTCCGGTTTAGGATAAAGCTCAACATATTTACTAATAATTTCAGAAGGTTCTATTTTGATAAATGAATCAAGGTCATATTCAAATTTCAATGCTTGCAGAGTATTTTTTTCCAGCACGTCTCTTAATAGTTCTGCATTTTTCAATATCAAATTTTTGCTCTGACGTTTAACCTCTTTCAGTTCCACTTCATCATTGCTAATTTCTAAATCATCAAAGAATTTTTTATCTAAAGCTGATGAATTACTATCTCCGAAAGGCGGGAGCTGCGCAGGATCCCCAACAAAAATGATTTTATTTTTCGATGTTTTTAATCTGGCAAAAGTCAACAAGTCGCTTAATAAAACATTGGTGCCGAAAGTAAATAACTCGTGAGTTGACTTTTTATTTGAAATCATAGATGACTCATCAACAATAATTATTTTTTCATTGGTATCATCTTGTGCAATTGGAAAAAAATAATGAAAAGAATGTTCCGCTACATCCTTAGATTCCTGGTTGACAGATTCAAACTTTGAAAAATTGTAAATCCCTTTATGGATCGTTTTGCCTCTTCCGGTTTTATCTCTTAATACTTTTGCTGCCCTTCCTGTGGGAGCTAATAAATCAAAATCCTTTTTCAACGAGCTTAGGTATTCAGCCAGCCCTTTCAAGATGGTTGTTTTACCACTACCAGCATATCCCTTCAGCATTAACACCTGCGTTGGGCTATCTAAAAAAGCCTCAAGCTTAGTTAGAGCAGTTACCTGGCCTGAACTAAGGTTTAAATGCTTGAAGTGATTAAATATGCTCATAGTTTTTATTTACAAAACAAATGTGAATATAAACTGTGCAGTCTAGGTGCACATTTAAAGAGAATTACTTATTTCTTTGATGCATTCAAATAATTTTATAAATCCACTTGGCTCATATATGTCATGATTTAAATAATTTCCTGCATAATCTCTTTTATCTAAAATATTATTATCATTATGAACAAAACCATTTCGCTTAGTTATGAGGAAATAAATAGTTTGAATGAAATTATTATCGGTTTTTAGCCATTTCTGAATATATACACCTGCAAACTTTTGCCATTCTGGTGGCTTATTTCCTGTAACTTCTGTATTTGTATTAGAGTAAGCACCACTATTCCACTTCCAATCCAATAAATGTCCAGTATCTACAATATCCCATTTATCATCAGCGACCTTAGAAACAAAGTAATTATTAATCGCTTCAATAAAGAGGTATAATGTTACAAAAGCATAAGCGAATTGCACCTTTGAATTTGCATGATCAAGCATTTCATATGCAAGATCCAGTTGACTATTAAGTTCATTTAAAAAATTTATAGGATAAGCTTTTCCAGCAAGTTGCTTTTTTATTGTTTTAATATCATCATAGATGATTCGTAAATAATTTTGTGCAAAACATTTCTGAACATCGTACTTAAAGTTTTCATAAATTCCTTTTGTCTCACGTATTGAATAACTAAATTCTGGTGATTCTTTTATATAATAAGAAGAAGCACCGCGTTTCAAAGCCGTATTAATATTCCATATTTTATTCGAAGCTGTAGATACAATAATTTGATAACCTTCATTTTCGTTTAAGAACTCTTCGATCAATTTATAGCCAGAAAGCTCCGTGGGAATAATCATTTCACTGTCTATGTCTTCTTTCTCAGGATATAACCTTAAATCCATAATAATCAGATCCCAGTCTTTTCCAATCTGGTTTTGGCATTCCGCATAAAAGCCCTCAAAATCGTGAAATTGTTTGGTTTCATTATTCTTATAATTAGAACTATCTATTGCCTGAAAATCATTGCCAGCAGATTTGAAGATATTCTTCATTAGTATCGACCAACCATCTTCCGCTTGATCATCAATTAATAAAATCTTTTTCCCTTGGCATTGCATAGGATTCAGATCAATAAATATTTCATTTGTAAAGGCATTGTTGTAACAAATCAAATATTTGGCATAAAAGGTTTTTAAGTGTTCGGCAATATTCTCGTTTTTATAAATTTCATCACGCAAGCCGGTTACCTGAGCAAGCTTGAAACAACCCCAAGCATTTGAAATACTATGTTTTCCTACGCTTGCTCTTTGTGTAATTCTAAGTTTGTTCAATATTCCAAAATGATACTCATTTTCTCCACATGGTTCTACTTTCTTTATTAAATTTTTTATTTCATCTGGGTCGAAACTTGATAAAAATATAGATTGGGTGAAAAATAAATTTTGCGGATTAACAAATGGGTCAAAGTCATTATTGCGGATTATCACATCCAATGTAAAGTCTGATAAAAATATGATGGGTACAATCCTTTTTATTACAGGCAATTCATAATTTAACCTGATATGTAGTGCAATTTTGAGCCCATCGTTAATTGGATCATTTGTGTTTAAATTTAATGGAATGAGTATTTTTTCTACTTCATTATTTTTGAATATGTCCTTCAACCAATCGTGATAGTTATTTTCTTTTTCAAATGTTTGAGTTGAAATAACTTGATTGTCAGGTATTCCTAATTGCACAATTATCTCTTTAGCAAATGGTTTAAAATCTGAGAACATATATACTCCTTTCATAGCTTATTGTATTTGACTATTAATTTCTCGAATTATTTCATTCTTATTAAGTTGCTTAGATATCCATCCTTCAATAACTTGTTCATTAGTTTGATTAGGATAAAGAATATCCAAACCCTCTTTAATTTCCGGATTGATTTTAAAGTCTCCTAACTCTGTAATTCGTATTTGAATCATCATTTTTTGAATAAAAAAAAGTTTTTCCTTTTTTCTAAAAGACTCCCCCCAAAATAGTATCTTAGGCTCAATAGCATTATTATTAATGAAATAATCTAAGAGCGGTTTTAAGTTTGAATAAAATAGATCTTTGTCGATTTTTTTTGCATTATAGTTTGTTTCAAGTCCTCTACTAAATTCAACTCGGGGTATTTTATATTGGGTAATCACATTAATCAGTGTTTCTCTGTTTTTCGAATTATCCTCAATGTTGAGAGCTTTGCTTTCAGCATTATATAATTGCAGTGTTTTATGATTACAAAAAAGCTGGCAACTAGATATTTTTTTTACCAAAGATGCTAGATCAATTGTTTTAACGATTGCATACACGGCACATATCTTTGAGTACTTTACGTCCTGCAAATAACTTACATCTTGGTATCTATGTCTATCAACAAAAGTATCGTCAACTATTATTATCATCTTAATAAAATTTAAGAATGTGTGTAAAGCCCCTAACTGTCATTGTCTCATCAACGGGAATTGATTTAGCCTCTTCAACATACGTTTGGTACTCGTTATAATTATCTGTTAAGATAATTCTCCTTCTAAACCCATCAGGGAACTTTGCTGCTATTTCGTAATTACATAGACCCCAAAGCTGTGACTGAATTGTCTTTATATCACCTTTTGCAAAATTTTTATCATTAGAATTTTTTGTGGGTTCTGATTCAAAGTGTGTAATAATTACTTTTTTAAAATCATCGCCAGTTAAAGTTCCATTTATGTAATTCACATGAATTTGAAAACAAAAATTTTTATCCGCCCTTTCTTTTATTGTTGAAAAAATATGAAATAGAGCTGATTTAAATTTATCAACATCAGTATAAAACTCAGCAGTATTTATTTCCATTTCATTTTGAGTAATTATAAAGTTCCTTCTTGACTCTCCTAAACTAGTTTTTAATGAGTCATCAATAATATTTTTTAAATTACCCGCTCTTACTTCAATTGTTTCTTTAAAGGGCACTATCATATCATGGTTCCATTTCGAATCATATCCGGGATGAATATTAATATCCTTTTGATACCATTTAATAAACGAAAGTTCAGACCATCCTTTCCTAGGGAAAAACTTTTCATCCCCATTTCTTACAAACCATTCAGGATTTTTTGAAAATGAAAATTCTTCAATTCTTCTAATAAGGGCATCAGGTACATTTGGGTAATCGCTTTTTGCAATTTCAAACTCCCTTCTGCACAATTCAATAAAGTTTTCGTATCGTCGCTTGCCATCATTGAATTTATGTGTTAAATACTTTAATCCTTCGCTATTATTAAATAAGCTCAGAAATGATTTAGTTTCAGTAGGCCTATGTTTTTTGGCACTATATGATTGCTCTATATTGTCTTCAAACTTCTCAATTGGCAACGATTCTCCTTTTCGGTAAATAATATCCTTATTCAGTTTCCCATTCATCGAATCTAATTGATTGATATTTATTTTCAACTTGTTAGTTAAGTCCTTGGGTACGTCCATTTTATTGATAGAAGAAATAACATTTTCGATCTTGTCTACGATCTCAAATTCTTCAGGCGTCTCCTCAATTAGATTTGGGTCTGTAATCAATTTCAAAGATGAAAAACTAAGATTTGAACGCTGTGAATCCATTGATTGAAATGGTGTTTTTTGCGTATTTTTATGGATCAAAGCATCATATTTCCCCCTCAATTTTAAATACATCTCGTTCTGCCCGCCCTTCACCATCTTCAAGTAGTCAAGTTTTCCAAGAATTACGCTTGGCATATCTGGCTTGCTTTTTTTTACATGCCCTTTATCAGCAACATATTTTTGCATAAAAAAACCTGAAGCTCTTTCATAACCATAGGTTTCCCAATAATACAACCACATCCGCAATTGTTTTATATATCGTTTCTGAACATTTGCTCTTTCATTCACTAATAGGCCTGTGACTTCCTGGCGATAACCCTGCTTTTGCAAACGGGTTTTACTATCTTTAATATGGAATCTTTGCTCAGAAATGATCCTATTTATTTCTTTTATAAACTCGCTATCATTTTGATACACATTGTGCATAGAGCTGAACGTAATATCATCAGCATAGCGACTATATTTTAAACCAAACCTCTTACCCACTCCGGTTAATAAAAAATCTAATCTTTGGCAAATAACATTGGTAATTGCAGGGGACGTAGGAGCGCCCTGTGGCAAAACTTTTTTCCTGGTTTTTATCCAGTTTCCATTTTCGTCTTTTCTCTCGACTTCTATTTCTGTGCAGCAGAGGGAGGATATTATATTTGCGAGACGAAGTCGTTCATTCTCATAAAATTTTTTGAACACTACTTCGTAATCAGGAAAAGAATTCATTGCCTCTTCATTTGAGTTGAAAACTGCCAAAACCTGGTATGATTTGCCACTTTTGAGAGGGGAATAAAGAATGGCTTTTCCAATTAATAAATTCGGTTTTTCCTTTGTTGGAAAATTTAGATTTTTGATAGTTGAATAAAACGTATTATCATGAATATCCGAACCGAAAATATCCTGATCATTATTGACAGCTATCGTTTCCTTTATGGTTGAAAGATGTTCTTTCATAATTGCATCAACTAAAACACCATCGTTTTCCATCTTCTTAATTCCTAAATTAAAAGGGATCAATTGTAAACACTTCCAAACCCTTGCCTGGTCAATGCTAGGAAAGAAATCTTTTAAGTCAATATTGTACACATAATTACTGCCTACATGAATAGTTGCATTGTCCACGATGGATTTTCCGATAACAAATCCAGTAGCCGCTTTATGAGGCTCAAAAACGCATTGCAAAACGAGACTCAAAGCCTTTTGAATAGATTTTAATCCATTTACCGGCGCATGTATAGTTCTCTCAGTCCCTGATTTCTTTTTTATGGAGAATTGTGTATATCTATTTTTACATAGATTGGGATTAGAATACCAGGTTATCTGACTTAACTCAAAAGGAATTGCTTTTTCTCCGTAAACCAATCTTTTTGAATAGTTTAGAAGTTGCAAGAGATCATCCTTGCTTCTCATATCTTGAAAAGCAGTTTTTATGTAGTCGGTATGTTCTTGTGATAATTTCATAATAAAAAATTCTTTGAAGCCTGCTTTAGTTTTCTTTATTTATGAAATGAACTGACCTACGACTCTACACTACCGAAAACAACAAAAGTAAACGATAGCATACAACGAGATCAGACAACATAATAAAATTAATCATGGTTGATAGACAAGAGACCAGATCATACCTCCGATCGCTCTCACACAATAACCTAACTAACCTTCATCCCCCGTTACCGGGGAACACCATTCGATCTGAAATAACCTTACGGCTATTTCCAAATGGCAAAATCAAAATCTTTAAGCAGGCTTCAAAGAACAAGCACAAAATAATTAACCAACTGTGCAGCCTATCTGCACCATAATAATTATTTTTGGATACAATTTAGAGAATAAAAATATGGCAACAAATAAAAATGCCTTGATTCGTTTTAAAGTATTGGATAAGTGTTTTCGAAATCCAGGAAAAAAATATTTTATTGAGGACTTAATTAAAGAATGTGAAAATGTTTTAATTGAAATTGATTCTGATTCAAATGGCATAAGCCTTCGCCAAATAAGAGACGATATTTCCTTTATGAGAAGCGCAGAAGGGTGGAGCATTGAATTAGGTAATTATAAAGAAGGGAAAAAAATGTATTATCGTTATGTCGATACATCCTTTTCCATCAATAATATGCCACTTAATGAAATGGAAACAAATCAACTTCAGGCAGCTTTTGAGATTCTTTCACAATTTAATGGGATGCCTCAGTTTGAATGGATGCATGAATTATTACCCAAATTAAAACAAGGAATGACTTTGGTGAAAGAACCTGAAGTAATCATGGATTTTGATAATAATCGTTATTTAAAAGGAATTGAAAATTTAGGCCCGTTACACAATGCAATTTTTTATAAAAAAGTTCTTGCGATAAGTTATCAACCTTTTGAAAGCGAGAGTTCTTTTGATTTAATTCTTCATCCGTATTATCTGAAACAGTATAATAACAGGTGGTTCCTTTTCGGATACAATCCGGAGAAAGAAAAATATGATTGGAATCTTGCAATAGATCGCATCGTTTCAATGAAGGAGATAAGAAGTAAATTCCACAAAAACACAGTTATAAAATGGCAAGAATATTTTGAAGACATAATCGGGGTAACTAAACCGATAGACGCAGCTTTAGAAAATTTGGTGCTACACTTCATTGGAAAGACTGGTAAGTACATAGAAACAAAACCTTTGCACGGCTCCCAAAAATCTGAATGGCTGGATGAGCAAAAACTCGAAGTGAAATTGCAAATCTTTATCAATTATGAATTGGAAAGATTAATTCTCTCCTACGCTGACAGTGTTTCTGTGATTCAGCCGTTAAGCCTTGCCCAAAAAATAAAAAGCAGGCTGAGCGATGCGTTGAATCAGTACAGATAATCTTAAAGATTTAAGTTTACTTCATTTTTTCAATTAATATTTTTTATGAAAATAGCAACCTACAATGTAAATGGTATCACTGCCCGTTTACCCGTCCTCCTTCGTTGGCTGGAAGAAACTAAACCCGATGTTGCGTGTCTGCAAGAGCTAAAAGCTCCACAGGAAAAATTTCCTGAACAGGCAATTAAAGATGCCGGATATCATGCTATCTGGCATGGACAAAAAAGTTGGAATGGAGTGGCCATACTCTCAAGACATGAGCCACCACAGGAAATTAGGAGGATTTTGCCGGGTGATCCTGAAGATGATCACAGCAGATATATTGAAGCCAAAATAAATAATATAATTATTGGTTGCCTTTATTTGCCAAACGGTAATCCTGCACCAGGACCAAAACTTGATTTTAAAATGCAATGGATTGATAGATTCATTTTACATGCAGCCAAATTAATTGCAATGGACCAGCCCGTAATTCTTACGGGTGATTTTAATATTATACCTACTGAGTTGGATGCTTATAAACCGGAGCGATGGGTTAAGGATGCTTTGTTTCTTCCGGAGGTGCGTGCGTCTTTTAAAACATTGATAAGCCAGGGATGGACTGATGCAATTCGTAAATTGTATCCAGATGAAGTGATCTATACATTTTTTGATTACTTCCGGAACGCGTATGCAAGATATGCAGGATTACGAATCGATCATTTTTTATTGAGTCAACATTTTAATGATCGGCTTATTGCAGGCGGTGTTGATCTTGATACAAGGGGTTGGGAAAAGTCGAGTGATCACGCTCCAGTTTGGATTGAAGTCAGTGATAAGTAACCACTTCAAAAGTCGGAATTATTTAATTTTTTGAAACGATATCGTTGATAATCGTACAGGCTTTTTTAATTTCTTCAAAGCTGATTGTAAGTGGCGGAACTATGCGCATACAGTTTTGAGCAAACAAAAACCAATCGGTAAATAATCCATTTTCAATGAGCTCATCTATTATTTTTTTATTCTGTTCAAAATTTTCAAATTCAATGGCAATCATCAATCCATGACTTCTGATGCTTTTAATTTTATTTGCATGAAGGTTATTTATAAATAATTTTTCTTTCGCAGCTACCTGCTCGATAAGTTTTTCTTTTAATAAAAACTCCATTGCTGCTTTACCGGCAGCACAGGAAACGGGATGGCCTCCGAAAGTATTTATATGACCTAAAACCGGGTTGAATGAAAGTGAATCCATTATTTTTTTATCCGCAATAAAGGCTCCTAAAGGCATGCCACCACCGAGCGCTTTTCCCAACAATAAAATATCCGGAACAACATCGAATTGTTCGAACGCCCACAAACTTCCATTGCGTCCAAAGCCGCATTGAATTTCATCTAAGACCAATAAGGTTCCTGTGTCAGAACATTTTTTTCGAAGTGCTTTTATCCATTCTTTATTTGGTGCAATAACGCCGGCTTCCGCCTGGATTGTTTCAGCAATAACACATGCGGTATTGTTATTTATTTTTTGAATATCCTCAAAAGAATTGTAATTAAAATGCGAAATGCCAGGTAGCAAAGGCCTGTAGGCATTGCGCCAGTATTCATCTCCCATAATACTTAGAGCTCCCTGGGTGCTGCCATGATAAGAGTTTTTAAACGCAACAACTTCCGTCCGGTTGGTGTATCGCTTAGATAATTTCATTGCACCTTCAGTGGCTTCTGAACCAGAGGCAGTGTAAAAAACAGAATTTAGTGATTCAGGAAGATGACTCGTTAATAATTCGGCATAAGCTGTTTGTGGAGATAAAACCAACTCTCCGTTAACCATCACATGCATAAAATTGTCAACCTGATTTTTGATGACTTCAATTACATACGCATTTCCATGACCAACATTGCAAACACTGATTCCGCCGATCAAATCCAGATATTCTTTTCCATTAACATCATAAAGTTTGCAACCTTTTGCTTTCACTATTTCCAAACAAAGAGGTTCGGTGGAAGTTTGCCCGATATGTTTTAAAAATAGTTGCCGGTTGGTCACACTGATAATATTAAATAGGAAAATTACTGATTTTCTTCAATCAGGTTTTGATCAAAAAAGAAATTTGAAATAGATACAGTTTACTAACAAACTCTTCATTGATATAAGAAACAAAATTTAAATTATTTGTAGCTATCTTCTGCTACTAACAATCTTTCATCTCTTTCGTTTAAAATCCTCTCATATAATTTTTCATATTGAGGAACAATATTTTCAATGTCAAATTTTTGAGCTTGCTCAAATGCATTCCTTTTCATCTTCTCAAAAGCAGTAGGATTTTTTAGTAATTTAATGATGTCATTACTCATCTTGTCAACGTCTCCGATATCACTCAAAAAGCCTGTGACTCCTTCAATATTTATTTCAGGCAATCCACCCACATTAGTGGAAATTACAGGCACTTCGGCTGCCATGGCTTCCAAAGCCACCAGTCCAAAACTTTCATATTCACTCGGTAAAATAAATAGATCAGAAATGGCCAATATATCCTCCATCTCTTCCTGCTTACCCAAAAATTTAATGTCGGCACACGCACCACTGCTTCTTGCCAGACCTTCAATTACTGAACGTTCCGGACCATCGCCTACAAACAAAAGTTTGGAGGGAATTTCCTTGTTCACTTTTGCAAAAACAGCGACTACATCCTGCACTCTTTTTATCTTTCGAAAATTGGATGCATGCAAAAGTATTTTTTCATTGTTGGGTGCAATAACCTGCCTGAATGGTGTTAATGCTTTTTTATTAAAACGCTTTGCATCCACGAAATTGTAGATGACTTGTATTTCTTTTTCGATCTTGAAATTACGATAGGTTTCGTCTCTCAAATTATTTGAAACCGCAGTAAGGGCCGCACTTTCATTCATAGAGAATGTAACTACCGGCGAATACGTTTTATCTTTTCCAACCAATGTAATATCAGTACCATGCAGTGTTGTAATCACGGGAATATCAATACCTTCTTTTAGTAGAATTTGTCTTGCCATGTAAGCAGCCGATGCATGAGGGATGGCGTAATGAACATGTAAAAGATCCAGTTTATTATTGATGATCACATCTACCATAGTGCTTGCCAGCGCGGTTTCATAAGGAGGAAAATCGAATAATGGATAAGTGGGCACACTTACTTCGTGATAGAAAATATTGGTATGAAAACCGCCAAGGCGTACAGGTTGCTGATAGGTGATGAAATGAATGTTATGTCCTTTTGCTGACAACGCTTTACCTAACTCTGTTGCAAGAACACCGCTACCGCCAAAGGTTGGATAGCATACAATTCCTATGTTCATGTTGTTTTTTTAAATTAAAGAAAAACAAAATTCCGATACGCAATTTACGAATCTTTTTAGCCGTTTTTTTTCTTTTACAATTTCGGTAAGTTAACTTTCTATGCTCCTTGAAAATATTTTATTGTCGGTAATTCAAGGTGTATTATTTTTAAATGTTTCTTTACAATCATTTCCTTTCTTTCAAAACAATTTTAAATCACAATTCAAAAGAATCGATGGATCATTTATTAACCACAGATAGTATTATTAGTTTTTTTGTGCTCGTATTGCTCGAAATTATTTTAGGTGTAGATAATGTAATCTTTGTCAGCATTATTGTAAACCGGTTGCCAAAAGAACTGCATAAGAAAGCAAGATTATTTTGGG
>JBDSHT010000110.1:0-3044 GCA_039918315.1 Ginsengibacter sp.
ACGGGATAACAAATAATAGCTGACTACAAAGGCCAACATAAACATCAGGGAATAATAGCGTAATCCAAAACCACCTACGTGAAAGATTTCAGGATTAATATTCCAACGAATCTGTAAAAAAATTCCATGATTTTTGAGTATTACTTTATGGTCTTAAATGTAGTTCAGGTAGCATTGCCTTACTTTTGCATTCTTTTAAGTATCGCCTTCATTTCAGCTATCTCCTTTACCTGGGCTTCTATAATACCATCAGCCAGCCTCCTCACTTCAGGATCTTTGATATTCGCATTTTCACTGGTCAGTATTGCAGAAGAGTGATGCGGTATCATGGCTTTCATATATTGGACATCACTTATTGGTGTTTGCGTTCTTACTCCTGCCAGCGTAAATCCAAAAACTACCAAACCGATTATCATTATGAAGTTGTTTCTTTTTTTATTCGGATACATTTTGTACATCATAGCCATCATGATTACTGCCATGGCAGATGCCATAAGAATAGCGAGATAAATCCGGTTGATACTGATATAAAAATGATTCAGGTCTACAATGTTTAGAAACATGATTCCATACATGAAGATGAAAGAAACCAGTATCATTAATAAGAATTTTTTGTAGCTCATTCTAATGTGATTCATTTTATTTTTAACTTCCATAATTATAATTTGTTTTTAAAAAAATTAGAAATAATTATTACTTATGTTTTAGATGGAGTTTTGAGAAATAGGTATATTTCATATTTATCAGTTCTCCTTTTAGTTGGCTATTACTTTCTGAAGATAAAAGTGATTGGATTTTTTCATCTAATTCTTTATTGAAAATTTCCCGATGTGCCTGATAGGCTTGTTGCAAAACTTCTTTGTATGGTTTTTCATTTTCATAACGGGTGTTTAATTCTGCCAGATGGTTGCTTAATCTTTCTTTAGCAAATTGTTCAAACTGTTGAACTGCTTCGGTTTTGCTTTCCATAAATTGTATTTTTTAATAAAGGGCTTTTAGATGTAATCAATCTGTCCTAATGCTTTTGAAAATTTGACATTATTAATCTAACAGGCTTTTCTTATTATTTCCTTGATGAATTATGACTGATCATTATTAACCAATTACCGTTTACTTTTTTTAAAACCGATGTAGCTACGCCCTTACGTTTTATTTCGGCTTTACTTTTAGTGAGAACAAGGGTGTAAGTATAAGTTTCTGTTGCAAAAGCATAGTGGCCATCCACTTTCACGTCCACTTTATAATCACTATACTTAAATGAAGAAAACTCTTTAAATTCCGGTATTAGATGATGATCCAGGTAATGAGCATAAGTGCCTTCGCTACCGCCTGATTCAAAAACCTTGGAGTCTTTTGTAAATAAATTTTCAGTTCCTGCAACATCTAACTTTTCAATTGCATGACTGTATTTCATCAGAACTGATTTTACGGCTGCAATTTCATTATTTTGAGAGAATGACGAAAATGCAATACCGAAGAATAAGAGAAAAACGAATATCTTTTTCATGATTTTTTTTTAGAGTTAAATAAGTGCAGGGTAAAGACCCTGCACTTATTAATTAAATTAAAAGTTAGTAAGTAAGTGTTATTCCTGCTCCTATGCCCATGTCGCTATCATAATGGGTAGATAAAGAAATATATTTTGTAGTGATGTATCGAAACCCTGCTGCATATTCTTTATCTGTATTCAACATCCACATAAATCGAAGGCGAGAAGTTAAAGGAATATCTTCTCTGGATAATTGAAAACGAAATTTACCATCACCATCCACTCTAAAATCAGCAACCGTTAAGGTTGGTAAGGTATAAGCAATACCTGCTACTGCCGTATGGCGATTGTTCTTATTACTTTTTTGACCGAACCAATTTTTTTCTTCACCTCCGAAAATGTTTTTAACATTTCCACTCAAATCAAAAAAGTTTTTTTGAAATGGCCCTTCCGTTTTGTAATGATAATCAAAACCAACATACGGATACAACCATTGATTGCGGCCCAGGTATCTACCAACCATTGTTTCGCTTTCGTAACCGTGCATATCATGAAAACCTAAATGCCAGAGTGTGCTTGCCTTCCAGCGGGTTTGCTCAAGCATAAATACACCATCGCTTCCATTGGTTTCTATACCTACTCTACCCATTGGATGAAATTGATTATCATCAGCATTAAGTCCGCGCTTCGCCACCTTTGCATCTGTAATATCTGTTTTGTCCACCAGAGGATTGTCATAGCTGAAAACCCGACCCATACCGCTCATCATGTGGTATAAAATATGGCAATGAAAAAACCAATCGCCGCCCGCTTCACTGGCATTAAACTCAATGGTGTCTCTTTCCATTGGCATAATATCCAATACATTTTTCAAGGGGGCATATTCCCCCTGGCCATTCAGCACTCTGAAGTCGTGGCCATGAAGATGCATCGGATGGCGCATCATGCTATTGTTGAACATTATAATTCTTAGGTTTTCACCTTTTTTTATCAGGATATTATCGGCTTCAGAAACCACTTTATTATCAAGGCTCCATACATAGCGGTTCATGTTGCCCGTGAGGTCAAATTTTAATTCACGCCATGGGCCTTCCGGCAAGGTTGTTTTTTCCGGTGCCCGTAGCATGCCATAATTAAGCGTTACGATGTCAGCATTAACATCAGCCATGTTCATACCTGACATACTATTATTATTTGGCATTTGCATGTTGTGGCCATGCATATTATTTTTCTTAGCCTTATTCTTATCCATGGCTCCCATTTTATTCTGCTTCATATCTTTCATATCCTTTTCAATCTCCGGCTTTTCGGGGCCTGTTATTTCCGGATACATAACAGTGTTCATATCCATTTCCTGGTTCTGCATTTTCATCCCATCCATTTCAATCATATTGCCCTGCATGTCCATCATATCATTCATCATTTTCATACCGGCAAAATATTTTAGTTTAGGCAATTTTGCTGCAGGCACTTTTTCACCGCTGCCCAGCCATAAAGAGGCAGAACTTGTCCTGTCCTCGGGTGTAACTAAAAATTCATAGCTCTTATCTTCAGG
>JBDSHT010000111.1:0-4703 GCA_039918315.1 Ginsengibacter sp.
ATCTTTTGTTCCAATGCTATCATTCCTTTTATGCCACCCGATCTTGCTTTTAGGGCCTGCCACTTGCCGCCGTAGAATGTTTTGTCCAGGTGAATATGCATATCGCGGAATGCCGGTAGCATTAAAAAGCCTTTCGCATCAATAAATTTTGAGTCGGGTTTATTGAGTGCAATTGCTGTTATTTTACCATTGCCAATTTCCACACAGAACAATGATGTCCTGGTAGAGACAATCTCGCCATCTTCGTAATAGAAACCAGTTTCTAACCTGACATTTTTTAAGGTGTATGGTTTGCCTGCATCGTTATTCGTTTTGGTAGTGGTACCAATAGTCGCTGCTGCTGCTGATTTTAGAAGACCTGAGCCTATCGTTATTCCGGCAACGCCTAATGCCGAATGTTTTAAAAAACCCTTGCGGGATATACCTGAATTTTTCATTTTGCCTATGGTTTTGTCAGCATGTATTTTCTCTTATGCAAAGCTAGCCATCCAGGCAAGAAAAGTCGCGAAGTATTTATTAAGAAACCTAACGAGTGGTGTATAAGAATGAAATTAAGAAGTAGAGATTATTTTTAAAAAGAACACCTTCGAAAGAAAAAATAATGCAAGGCCACTTTTTTAGATGAATACTTTAATGTAAAAAAAAATCAACAGAAAAAATATAACACTCTTCCCTGTTGATTTTTGTTTACTAAGTCAATTTATTTTTTCATTGCAAGCACCGGTGGCAGTGGTTGAGGTACAATATTATGAATTGGATTTGTAGATTGTAAATAAGCAAAAACTGCTTTTAGTTCGTCATCAGTCATTTGTGCTACATTTTGAAAAGGCATGGGAGGCAGTAGATTTCTTCCGCCAGGAGCTCCTCCATATTTACCAGTTTTAAAGGTTCTTATAAACTGTTCTAAAGTCCAGTTGCCTAAACCGGTTGTTGAATCCGAAGTTAGATTTGCGGAAAAAGAAACACCCCACGGACCTACATACGATGTAAAGGTTCCGCCAAAAACAGCAAGACCTTTGCTTTCAATTTCTTTCCGGTCAATATCTGGTATCGGGGCCTGGGAAGGATGACCTGACAATAGTAAATCCATATTGTCTTCAGGACCATGTGGTCCCATTTTTTTAGGGGTATGGCAATCATTACAACCCCCAATAGTAACAAGGTGTTTACCCCACTCCGCCTGGCTTTCATAACCACCATAAGATGCAAGCGCAGACTGGGTTTGCATTGAATCTTCTGCTACTTCTGTTTTATTAGTTTGCCCCTGGTTACACCTGGAAAAAATAATAATAAAACTCATTAGAATAATGAGAGCGACCATTGAAATTTTTTTCATAATTTTTTTTTTAATTTTTAAAATAATTATGTTTTCAAGTCAGCAGGTTATCATCGATACGGAAGAATATTTTATGAAAGAAACTGGCATTGCAGCCAAAAGAATTCTCAAATCTAATCTCTTTTTTTATAGTGTAAAGAACTTTTTATAAAAACATCTGAGAGCGATTATAAGAGAGATAACAAGAATTTTTTTTAGAATCACACGATTCTTGCAAATGTTTCGTGAGGACAGGATATCAAAGACTTAAAAATTCAGAAGGCTCAGACATTCAGGTATATGGGAGTGGGGATCTTATTCAAACTCTTCTCAAACATGATTTGGTAGATGAGCTATGGCTCAAAACTTTTCCGATCCTGCTGGGAAAAGGCAAGCGTTTGTTCACCGAAGTTATTAATCCCGCAGCTTTTACATTGACCGAAAGTTTAGTGACACCAAATGGTGTGATATTTTCGAATTACAAAAGAGAAGGAGAAGTAAAGACTGGGACCATTGGAGATTGAAGGAAAATTTTATTATAATGGAATGCGATTTGCCAGAATCCGTTTAGATATTCTATAGTACAGGCGAGGACGTTTACTAAAAGGAGAGGCGGCAAGTCCGGTTCGAATTAGTTAGCCAGTTTCTTGATTGCAATCTTTCTCAATTTTTTATCTTGTTCATTTCTTGCAACATTACCCAGTTCGTCCTGGTCTGTCAATTTCATGATGGCAATCTTTCTTAATTTTCTGTCGTCTTCATTTCTTGCAACGTTACCAAGTTCGTCCTGGTCTGTCAATTTCTTGATAGCAATCTTTCTTAATTTTCTGTCATCCTCATTTCTCGCAACGTCACCGAGTTCATCCTGGTCTGTCAATTTTTTAATGGCAATCTTTCTTAAATTTTTATCATCTTCATTTCTTGCAATGTTACCCAATTCTGTTTCGTCTGGCCCTTCCATCAGAGTTGCTATTTGCTCCCCCAACTCAGTCAGTTTGTTTTGGTCTATTACTCCGCTAGCGATAGCTTCCACTAAGCCTGCGCTGTCAACTATTTTATTATTAACGAACATCTCCTTTATTTCAGCCATCTTGCCGGCGATGTCCTTCTTCATCTTTTTGTCAGAGGAAGAGGTCCTTGAATTCGAACAAGAAAATAAGAAAATAATTAGTGTTGAAAATAAAAATGCTTTCATGATTGATGGTTAGTTAATAAAAGTAAAGAAATTTTATAAACAACAAATAAACGGATGCTTTCGGAAATTCCCTGCCAACCGCTGTGGTATGACCCCTATGGGGTCACATGTCTATAGGATGAAATTATTCTATAAACATCCGACCCCATCGGGGTCGAACAAGAATCTATACAAACCACTGGCAGCAACAATATTTCTGCATTATATATTGTCAGCAGCAATGGTATGATCAATAATGATGCGGTCAATTTACAGGCCTTTTCTTTCTTGTTAAATCATATTGGGTTCTTTTAGATAAAATATTCATGAGAGTTGTGCTACGAACTTGCAGTTGTTTTAAGATGGCGTAAACCTATATCGCATGGAAATTAAATAGCCATCAATATTCTTTCCCCCAACCCCTTCTTATTTTTCCACTAATCAGGGCACGATCATTTATCTCAAAAACTAGAAAAAAGTATAGAGACATAACAACAAAAGCCCAAACTGATCAGTAATAAATATTACGAACCTTTGGGCTTTTTATTTGTAATTCTTTTATTCTAAAAACGTCTATAACGCAGGCTTCATCTTAACCGTGAAATGCCGCAGTGTTGGCGCTTCTTCTATAATCGTTAACCCTTTAATTTCGTCTCTTTTTTTATAAACCTCTATAATTACTTCTGTTACATAATCAATATGGCTTTGGGTATATACTCTTCTCGGAATGGCCAATCGAACCAGTTCTAACTGAGCAGGAATAAGTTTTCCATTTGCATCATATTTACCAAACATCAAAGAGCCAATTTCTACAGAACGAATACCTCCTTCTAAATACAAAGCACCCACTAATGCCTGTCCCGGATATTGATCCAAAGGAATATTTGGCAAGAATTCATTAGCCACCAGATACACTGCATGACCGCCCGCAGGCTGCAATACAGGCACTCCGGCATCAATTAATTTATTAGTCAAATACTCAATGCTTCTTATGCGGTATTGCAAATAACTTTCATCCAGCACTTCTTCCAAACCTATTGCAATGGCTTCCAAATCTCTTCCTGCAAGTCCGCCATAAGTTGGAAAGCCTTCTATCAAAATCAACAAATTTCTGCATTGAGTTGCGAGCGATTCATCACGCATGGCGATAAATCCACCGATATTAGCGAATGCATCTTTTTTAGCACTCATGGTACAACCATCGGCATAAGAGAAAAATTCTTTTACGATTTCAGGAACCGAAGTATTGGCATATTCCTTTTCTCTAAGTTTTATAAAATAAGAGTTCTCCGCAAACCGGCTTGCATCTATAAAAAGTGGAATTTTATTTGCCTGACACACAGCGTGAACGTCTTTCATATTCTGCATACTTACCGGCTGACCGCCACCACTATTATTGGTTATGGTAATCATACAAACAGGAATATTTTCCGCACCCTTTTCTTTAATAAAAGCTTTGAATGCCTCTACATCCATATTCCCTTTGAAAGGCGCGGGCACTGTTGGGAGCTTGCCCTCTGCACATAAAAAATCTACTCCCACGGCACCTGAAACTTCTATGTTGGCTCTGGTGGTATCAAAAAGAGTATTGCTTACAATGTATTTTCCCTTTCCTCCCAAGATGCTGAAAAGTATTTTTTCTGAAGCTCTTCCCTGGTGAGTTGGAATAACAATTTGCATTCCGGTTATATCCTGTATGGTTTTTTCAAATCGAAAAAAACTGGGACTGCCTGCATAGGATTCATCGCCCTTCATAATTCCGGCCCATTGATTACTGCTCATGGCGCCGGTGCCGCTGTCTGTTAATAAATCAATTAATACATCATGGGAATGTATAAGGAAAGGATTGTAAAAAGCCTTTTCTAAAATGCTTTGCCTTTCTTCTTTGGTGTTGAAATAAATTGGTTCTACCGATTTTATCCGAAAAGGTTCTATTATGGTATTCATAACAATATTTATTATGGGGATGAGTAAAAAAAAGGAAATTCTAAATGGAGGGAGGAAA
This sequence comes from Ginsengibacter sp., assembly GCA_039918315.1. Taxonomy (GTDB): domain Bacteria; phylum Bacteroidota; class Bacteroidia; order Chitinophagales; family Chitinophagaceae; genus Ginsengibacter. The sequence goes on from JBDSHT010000111.1 coordinate 4,495, forward strand.
AACTAAGAAGGGCGCTTGATGATATTTTTCCAAATTTGCATGTGGCAAAGATGCGATTATTTATTTAATAAAAATTATTTGACTAAGCAAAAAGAAAATGAAATAATATAATTATGGTTATCAAAAAATAATTGTTGAGACACAAAACAAGTGATGGAAAATTCTTCTTAAATCTGTTTGTATTAATTGATGCTATATAATTTTCTATT
>JBDSHT010000112.1:0-12525 GCA_039918315.1 Ginsengibacter sp.
TCAAGGTGAAACTGAAGGAAGTTCAGTTTGGTTTCCAACGATAGATGAACCCAGTCAAAAGTGTACCCAGGAAATTTCAATGACCGTTCCGTCTAAATATGTTACCCTCAGTAATGGATTAATGGTGAGTCAAAAAAAGAATACCGATGGCACACGAACTGATAACTGGAAGATGGTCCTCCCCAATTCTCCTTACCTATTTTTTATGGGCGTGGGCGATTATGCAATTATAAAGGACTATTACAAAAAAATGAGTGTCGATTATTATGTAGAAAAAGAATACGCTTCTGTTGCTAAAAAGATTTTTGGAGAAACCCCTGCAATGATCGGCTTTTTTGAAAAAATAACCGGTGTACCTTATGTGTGGCCTAAGTATGCGCAAATAGTGGGAAGAGATTATGTGAGCGGTGCGATGGAAAACACAACGGCAACTCTTCACCAGGAAAGTGCTTATCAAAATGCAAGGCAATTAGTGGATGGAAATGCATGGGAGGGCACGATCGCTCATGAACTTTTTCATCATTGGTTTGGAGATTTGGTAACTGCTGAAAGTTGGAGCAACCTCACGCTCAACGAATCGTTTGCGAATTACAGCGAATATCTTTGGGAAGAATATCGCCATGGAAAAGATGCTGCAGATGCACACGCTTTCGAAGATATGCAAAGGTATTTGATGAGTCAAAGTGATAGCAAAAATCTTGTGAGATTTTATTACAAAGACAAAGAAGATATGTTTGATGCAGTGAGTTACAATAAAGGAGGAAGAATTTTACACATGCTTCGAAACTATGTGGGTGACTCTGCTTTTTTCAAATCGTTGAATAAATATTTAACCACTAATAAATTTAAATCGGCAGAAGCCGCACAATTACGACTGGCTTTTGAAGATGTGACGGGCAAAGACTTGCATTGGTTTTGGAACCAATGGTATTTTGGAAGTGGCAATCCGGAATTGAACATCAATTATGATTATCAACCCGGCAAAGCGAGAGTGATCGTAAATCAAATTCAGAAAGATGGAAAACTATTTACGCTTCCTATCGCCATCGATGTTTACCAGGGAAATAATAAAATCCGTTACTCCGTTTGGCTGAAAAATGCTGCCGACACTTTTTATTTTGCGTCTGCCAACAAGCCTACTTTGATTAATGTGGATGCAGATAAAATTTTGCTCGCATCAAAAACAGATAATAAATCAGCAGAAGAATTTGAACAACAATATAAGTATGCTCCCAATTACCTTGACCGCTACGAAGCGCTGGATTATTTTGCAAATAATAAAATTACTGCGCTAGCAAACGGGCTTAGCGATAAGTTTTCAGGGCTTAGACTGTTTACTTTACTAAGACTAGGGGAAGCCAATTCTTATAAAGAAGCGAATGTTTTAAAAACTATTGAAGGCATTGCATCAAATGATCCGGATAAAAAAGTGCAGGCATCGGCTTTGGAAATTTTAGCCAGCATTAAAGATCCAAAATATAAAGACTTGTTCACCCGTTTCGCAAATGATTCTTCTTATTCTGTTTCAGGATCGGCACTGGAAGGATTAGCGTACCTGGATGGGGAAGCAGCTTATACGCTGGCTAAAAAATTCAGCGACGATGCGAAAGGAGGCTTAGGCATGGTAGTATCAAGAATTCTTTATGACTTTGGTTCAGAGTCTGATTTCGATTTGCTTTTTGAAGGATACAAAAAAATGGAGGCCTCAGAAAGTAAAATGATGGCATCACTTGCATTTGCTAATTACCTCAGTAAAGTGAAAAACGCCGCTAATGTGAAACAAGGAGTAGAAGAAATTTTGAAATATAGGAATGCAATTTCAGCAGAATACAAGCCTTATATTGATCCGACGTTGAAGCAATTATTTTCTAAATTAAGTGATGCTCAAAAACTTTACGGCAATTCTGATTTGGCCAATTACATCAAGGGTGCAATTCAATAAAATATTCGATTTTAAATTTTTAAAAGCTGTCCTAAAAGACGGCTTTTTTTGTGTCTTGACCGGTCACTTCCTTTTCAAACCCCATGACTAATCTCATTTCTATTTTGATCCAGATTTGAAAAATAAATGATCATAATTCCCAAAGCCTTTCGCAACCCTAACACTCAGCAAAAAGCCGAACTAAAACCAGCAAAGGAATTACCAAAAAAATTGCTCAGCTTTATGTCTCTATTTCTTTAATGCAATGCAATTCTATTTTATGAAAATATTCAACTGAGCAAATTCAAAAAATTTAATTTAAAAACAATCATTGCGGAACTCTCTTAAATTTTCTTTTTGCTGAAAGCTTAAATCATTTGTGTTCTCACTTTCTTATTTCAAAAATATTCTTATGCAAATAATTAAAACATGTTGTCTGATATTACTGCCCGTAGCCTTCTTTGCACAAAACAAAACTGCAGTTTATGACACCTACATGCAGGGTCAGCAGACATTATACCAATTCAATGGAAATGTGCTGGTCGCAAAAAAAGGCGAAATCATTTATAAAAAATCATTTGGCTATAACGACTACAATACAAAGAGAAAACTTGATGAAAACACCATCTTCGATATTGGATCTATTGCCAAAGAATTTACTTCCGTTGGAATTTTATTATTGAAAGATAAAGGTCTCCTCAATTATGATGACACGCTAAGAAAATATTTTCCTGAACTTCCATACAATAACATAACCATCCGACAACTACTTACCCATACATCAGGTGTGCCGGATGGGTATGATGTGATTGAAGAAAAATTTGATCATAGTAAGATTGCTACGAACGATGATCTATTGCGATTGCTGGCTGAGGAAAAACCGTTCCCAAACTTTAATCCCGGACAAGATCTTATGTACTCGGGAACCGGATTCAATTTATTGGCGTCTATCATTGAAAAAGTTTCAGGACAATCCTATTCTAATTTTCTCAATCAAAATATTTTTAAGCCGCTTAAAATGACTCACACATCAGTGGCCAATTTTCCCAGAAACAATAAAAATTTACCGGGCTTAAGCAAAGGATTTATTTACAACGATAGCACCAAAACTTATCAATACGCCGATAACTTTTATAAAAATTGGGCTACCTATTTTTCCGGTATTACCGGTGAAGGGATGATTATTGCAACAACTGGCGATCTTCTAAAATGGGACCGCGCCTTAAAAGAAAGTAAAATTCTTTCCCCGGCAACCCAGGCAGAAATGACCAAACTCCAGGCTGAGAAAAAAGGATTCCCTCCGGTAAAGTTTGGGTTTGGAATCAGAGTGGGTGCCAACACAATTGGCAACTATCTTTTTCACAATGGATGGTATCCGGGTTTTTCAAGTATGCTTATCCGTTATACCGATCAGGATGTTACAGTAATTGTTCTATCCAACAATCTTTCACACTCTGAATTTATAGCTGATGGCCTGGCAACCATTGCTGAAAATAAAAAAATACTAATGCCTTATGTTCACAAAGAATATAGCAATAACACCGATTTGAAAAAATATGCCGGCAAATATATGATCCCTCTTACAAGGCCGCCATATATGGTCGATTTTCCTGCGGAATTAATTATTAAAAACGACAACCTTTACCTCCACACAGCAGGCAGTGTTGATATACTTTTACAGCGGGAATCAGCAGAAAAATTTTTTTATAATAATGGCACTGATCAACAAATTGAATTTAAGAAAGACCGTTCTGGTGGTGTAACACAGGTTCTTTATACCGGGTATGGAGTTCAAAGAGAAATCAAAAAAATAAATTGATTTTGAACTAAAATTTTGTTGATATACGACAATCAAAATACAACTCAGCAAAATAAAGTGCGCAGTATTTTATTTAAGTAAAAAAGAGAGAGATTTATTTTTTCGCAGGTAATTAAAAAGATTAAATACTTTTATCGCCAACGAAAATTAAAAACAATATGCAACAAAGAACTTCTCTTCATTCATTTCTTTTACTAAGTTTTTCAATGACAGCCCTGTTTTTATTGGGGTTCAATCCTGCAACTAATGCACGAAATATTATGGATACAAAATCAGATAGCACTACCATTTTAGGAAGATGGAATATTACTGTGGATGTAAATGGAGAGATGATTCCATCGTGGCTGGAAGTACGCCATTCAGGTTTCAAAATGCTGGTAGGCAGGTTTGTAGGCACTGAAGGAAGTGCAAGACCAGTCTCACGCATTTTTCTTAAAGATGGTGTATTAAGTTTTTCTATTCCTCCACAATGGCAAACAGAAAAAAATGATCTTGTTGTGGAAGGCAAACTTGAAGGCGATCATATAAATGGAAGTATGACATTTCCTGATGGCAAAAAACATTCCTGGACCGCAGTAAAGGCACCTACTTTACGCCGCGAAAAAGCTCCGGTGTGGGGTAAACCAATCGTACTTTTTGATGGTAAAAATTTAGACGCATGGCATGCAATGGGCGACAATCAATGGAAAGCGGAAGATGGAATTTTAAGAAGTCCACATGCAGGGTCTAACCTTGTTACCAATCAAAAATTTAATGATTTTAAATTGCACATTGAGTTCCGTTATCCTCCAGAAAGCAACAGTGGCGTGTATTTAAGAGGAAGGTATGAAGTGCAGATCATTGATAGCAAAGGTGCGGAACCTTCTGATATTTTATTTGGTGGTGTGTATGGTTTTCTTACACCGTCTGTAATGGCAGCTAAAGCTCCGGGAGAATGGCAATCGTACGACATCACACTTGTTGGCAGATTAGTAACTATTGTAGCTAACGGAATTCCTATCATTCAAAATGTTGAAATTCCAGGTATTACCGGCGGTGCCATTGATGGCAACGAAGGAGAACCCGGACCAATTTTATTACAGGGTGATCACGGGTCTATTGATTATCGGAATATTATTTTGACTCCGGCTAAATAAGGAAATGTAGAATGAGGAAATTTTATTCAAGATCAATTACTAACTTTTCTTGTCAAAAGAAAATAATGAATTTCGAATATTTTCCCTCTTTATCCCTTGTTGTGTGGATGTTTTTGGAATGTCTAATTTGTTTTCCAAATTGTGTCAACTTGCCCACGTGACTTTACTAATATGTACTTTGAAGTAACTTTTTTAATGCTATAATTTGTTCCTTTTGGATATATCTTAACGGAAGCAGAGTCTAAATCCGTTTTCGGATTTATCCACAATGAGTTGAATTTACAGGGACTTGGCCATTTAAGTCTTGATATTTGAGTGTCCCTTATCGGGTACTCACGCGTTACTATTTGAAAAGAATCACGTATATCAATGTGCAGGGTCATTTTTGTCCAATGACCTAAACCGCTGTTATTATACATGTACTGAACATATTTCCCGCTTTTAAAACTATTACAAACATCTGGTGTCGGCTTGGTTGAGACGCAAGCGCTTGAGCATAAAAATAAAAAAATAAAAATGAATTTACGTACCAACTTTATAGTGTTAAAGGTCATTGATAGAATTATACACAACAGTTATATAAAGCTAATTTATGCCATCCCTTTTATCCAACAATTTTAAGATTCGTCATTTGCGCCCTACAAAAAAAGCGCAGTCAAAATCGACCTGCGCTCCTTTATAATTTTTTTCTGAATTAATTTTTTCAAATCTCGTTAAAGCTTTACCAACCCCCACTCGCACCTCCTCCTCCGCCGCCTCCGCCACCGAAGCCACCAAAACCTCCTCCTCCAAAACCACCGCCTCCGAAGCCTCCGCCACGTCCGCCGCCGCCCAAAAGATTTCCTAACAAAAACCATGGTAATGCGCCAAAATCGCGGGAGCCTTTTCTACTCATATAAGATCCACCGCCGCCTTTGCCTCCGCCACCGCGAAATACACCCATGAGGATAATAAATAAAATTGCCAGAATAAAAATAGTTCCAAAACCTCCGCCACCTTTACTTCCCTTTTTAGGATCAGCCTTGTACTCTCCTGCGGCTGCCTGAATGATGGCATCTACTGCATTATTAAAGCCCCCATAATAATCATCCTGCTTAAAAAAAGGAACCATTCTTTCATCAATGATTTGCTTCGCTAAAATATCGGGCAACACGCCTTCCATTCCGAAACCGGTTTCTATGCGCGCTTTGCGTTCCTTTTTTGATACCAAAATAAGTACACCATTATTTTTTTCTTTTGTACCGATACCCCAATCTCTTAAATATTTTAAAGCAACTTCTGCGATATCATAACCCTGGAGATCGGGTACGGTAATAATCACAATTGCTGAGGAAGTAGAATCATTATAATCCCTGACCTTTCGCTCCAAAGCCTCTTCCTGGAAGCTTTCCAGCAAATTCCCAAAATCATTTACTGCTTTTGCCGGCTGCGGTTTCTTCTCAATATTTTGTGCAAATACGGATTGAAAACTCAAAAGCAAAAACAGGAAAAAAATATTTTTCATGAATATGAATTACACGTGTTATGCACTAAAAATTATTTCATCAGGAAGTTCATTCTTATCCACATCCTTTTCATAAGGAAAATGTGTTCGGAGTGCAAGACCTATCGCAGAAATGGTGGCCGTAATACCATCAACCACACTTTGTTTACTGAATAAAGAAAGTATATCAGACACCACATCTTTCCAATACTTATTGCCAACGGCATCGTGAATTCCGCTGTCGGCATAGATGGCAAGTTGTTTATCTTTTATAGCCACATAAAAAAGCACCCCATTGCGGTGCTCTGTCTGTTCCATTTTTAGTTTTGCAAAAATTTCTGCTGCACGATCCAATGGGTCCACATACTTACAACGGCTCTCCACAAATATCCTCACCTCGCCACTGGTCTGCTTTTCAGCATCTCTTATGGATTGAACGATAGTATCGTTCTCCTCCTGGGAAAAGAAATGTTTTTCACGACGGAACGGCCACATGATAAGTTCTTTTATTTGATATCAAAATTCACATCAGGAGCTTTTTCACTTCCCTTGTCAGCAGCGTAGTAGGCTTTTTCATGATAGCCAAACATGCCTGCGAAGATATTATTAGGGAATGTTTTCACTTTTAAATTATAGGCTTTCACTGAAGCATTATAATCCTGTCGGGCCACGTTAATTCTGTTTTCCGTTCCTTCTATTTGTGTTTGAAAACCCTGGAACGCAGCAGTAGTCTTTAGATCAGGATAATTTTCCACAACCGCCAATAATTTACTGAATGAGCCTTGCAATCCGGCTTGCGCATTTTGATAGGCTTCCAAAGATTTAGGATCATCAATATTTACATTGATAGAAGTGGCTTTTGCACGTGCTGCCACTACTTCTGTCAAAGTTCCCTTTTCAAAATTGGCAGAACCTTCAATAGTTTTAATAACGCTATTATAGAGATCGGTCCTTCTTTGATAATTGGTTTCCACATTGCCCCATTTGGTTTTCACTTCCTGGTCAACACCGATTAAATTATTGTAGGTGCCGCAGCCCCAGAAAAATAATAATACAACAATTCCGAGTACTACAAAAAGGCCTGTTTTCGATTTCATGATTATTTTTTTAATTAATTATTTATTGTTTTGTTGTTCAAATATCATTTATTATTTCACAAAAAAAACTAAAAAGTTATTTTTCTTTGATAGCCTTTATCCCCGGCAATTCTTTTCCTTCAAAATATTCTAAAAGTGCTCCGCCGCCGGTAGAAACATAACTCACTTTATCTGCAAGATTGAATTGATTGACTGCAGCCACACTATCTCCACCACCCACAAGGCTGTAAGCGCCATTCCCCGTGGCTTTTGCAATGGCCTCTGCAATGGACTTAGTTCCCTTTTGAAATTTTTCCATTTCAAAAACTCCCATAGGTCCATTCCATAAAATGGTTTTGCTTTCTAAAATAGTTTTGGAAAATAGTTGAATACTTTCATCGCCGATATCCAATCCCATCCAGCCCTTTTCAATGTGATTGTTTTTGCCCATTTTAGTTTCAGCATCATTAGAAAACTTATCGGCAACGATACTATCTGTTGGCAACAAAAACTGCACATTTTTTTCTTTTGCTTTAGCAAGTATTTCATTAGCTAAATCCAGTTTATCCTCTTCACAAAGACTTCTACCAATTTCATTGCCCTGCGCTTTTAGAAAAGTGTAAGCCATGCCACCACCGATTATAATGTTGTTGGCTTTGTTTAAAAGATTCTCGATGATCTCTATTTTATCAGACACTTTAGCTCCGCCCAAAATTGCAGTGAACGGACTTTTAGAATTGTGTAAAATTTTCTCTGCATTGGCTACTTCACTATTCATCAGCAAACCAAACATTTTATTTTCCGGAGAAAAGAATTGCGCGATAACCGCTGTGGATGCGTGTGCACGGTGTGCAGTTCCAAATGCATCATTCACATACACATCACCCAACTCACTCAACTTCTTTGCAAATTCTACATCACCTTTTTCTTCTTCTTTATGAAATCGCAAATTTTCTAAAAGTAAAACTTCGCCAGATTGCAAATCTTTTGCTTTCTGTTGAGCCACATCTCCAATACAATCTTCAGAAAATAAAACGGAGGATCCGTTCAACAATTCTTTTAAGTGTGGTAAAATATGTTTTAGTGAAAACTTTTCTTCATGTCCGTTTTTTGGCCTGCCAAAATGAGACATTAAAATCACGCTTCCTCCATCGTTCAATATTTTTTGAATGGTGGGAATAGCAGCCTTCATCCTGGTATCATCAGAGATAGAGAAATCGTCATCCAGCGGCACATTAAAATCAACCCTTACGAGAGCTTTGTGGCCATTAAAATTATAATCCGAAAATTCACTCATTATAGTTGTTTAAAAATTTTAGATCCAAAAATATAAAATAAAAGCCAACCGGATTTTACCCTGTTGGCTTTTTAAGCAATCAACTACTTTTAAATTTAATTTTGAGGTATGTCTTTTTGTATTTCAATGATGTCAGCTTGATGCCTGTAAGATTCTGCTACTCACTTTGCATCTAATGGCATTTAGAATAAGCATTTTATTCTTGCCGCTATCTACTCTTCTTGTGAACGATCATTTGGCCTAATATTTTTAGAATTTAACTATCCGTACATTATTACGTACATTCGTTTGTACAAACACAATTAATTATGCAAGCAGTTTCTATCACGCAGTTGAGGAATAATATGAAAAAATATTTAGACCATGTTTCTAAGTCTTCAGATATTGTTGTAGTGTCAAGAACTACTGAAGAAGAAGCTGTTGTAATTCTTTCATTGAAAGAGTATAACTCTCTTAATGAAACCGGACATCTGTTATCAACTTCCGCCAACAGGCAACAACTTCATTCTTCTATAGACCAATTTAAGAAAGGTAAAACTCACCAATTCGAAATATAAAAATTCTTTTTATGAATTTTGAGTTTACAGAAAACGGATGGAAAGACTTTCAGTATTGGATAGAAACAGATAGCACTATCGTTGAAAAAATTAAAGATCTTCTGAATGAAATAAAACGCACACCATTCCAGGGAATCGGAAAACCTGAGCCACTCAGATATGATTTAAAAGGATTTTGGTCAAGACGAATTACCGGTGAACATAGATTGGTATATAAGGTTGAAGGCACAAAAGGAATTGACCAAAAATGCTATATTATTCAATGTCGCTTTCATTATGATTAATGCTTCCTATCAGTATTTACTTTTTCAAAACCCACTCAAAACATATTTTGAAATGGATTGGTTTCGATTTCTATAATTAATCATAACTGATTAGCGATTTCCATTGTACAAGACGTTCCCACGGAACGAGGAAACACTCTACAAATTTGTGACTACCCATGAAATGTTCCTAACGGAACAAAGAAACGGTCCGATTATAATACCAAATGTATTTTTAACTTAGTCCAAAATCATTATGGTATAATGCCAGCCTGTGCCGACGTGTCGGTAATATAACAGATTCATAGTACAATGTAGCGCAAGCGGAATTGGACTATAGAATATGTATAATCGGTATAAATCCCCATTAAGGATACAAATGTATTTTGCGATCCATCGGAATAAACAGTCAGACTACTTTAAACAAGTATGGCAGATACAACTTTCCCTATATTGGCAAAAAAATATAAAATAAAAGCCAACCGGATTTTACCCTGTTGGCTTTTTAATCAATCAACTACTTCTAAATTTAATTTTGAGGAATATCTTTTTGTATTTCAATGATGTCAGCTTCGTGTCTGTAATCGCCCAACAAATATTCCGCAAAATATTCCCCTAATTTCCAAAAGAAATATTCTGTCATGTTTCCGTAACCATGGCGTTGCTCAGGCATTAAAACAAAATCAAAACGCTTGTTGGCTTTTATTAAAGCATCCGCCATTCTGATAGTATTAGCAGGGTGAACATTATTATCGATATCACCGGTTGACAACATTAAATGACCTTTTAAATTTTTCGCAAGCGAACTGTTTTTATCAATGTTATAGGTAAATGTAGTATCACCCTTTGGTGTTATTCTTTCTAAAACACCGTGGTGACGTTCGCTCCAGGGCCTGTTGTAAATATTATTTTCATGATTACCAGATCCTGAAACTGCAACTTTAAAGAAATCAGGATATACCAACATGGCTGCCGTGGACATAAAACCTCCGCCCGAGTGACCGGTGATTCCAATCTTATTTATGTCAATATATGAATAGCGATCTGCGATTTGTTCGGCTGCTGCTTTTTTATCCGACAATCCATAATTTCTTAAATTTCCGTAACCATAAGTATGATACCATTTTGAACGCGAAGGATTGCCACCACGGTTACCCACAGTGATCACTATGAAACCAAGTTGTGCAAGCCTGTCGGTTCTATCCATGCTTCTACCAAAAGATGCATTAACAGCTTCCGTTTGAGGACCAGGATAAACATATTCTATTAATGGATATTTTTTGGTAGAATCGAAATCAAAAGGTTTATACATTACCCCATACAAATCGGTAATGCCATCATCCGCCTTTACGGAAAACGGTTCCGGATATTTATATCCTGCGGCAAATAAATTAGTAAGATCTGCCTTCTCCAGGTTCATTACTTTTCGTCCCACACGATCATACAATGTTGATTCAGGATTGGTATTCACCCTCGACCAATTATCTACATAAAAAGTTTGTGCATCATTGAAATCTATCTGATGATCAAAATCCCCTTTGTTTAAAAGAGTAAGATTACTGCCATCAAGGTTGATGCTGTACAAATGGCCAAAGTAAGGGTTTTCATTCGCTTCTTTTCCATTGGCAGTAAAAAATAATTTACGTGTTTTTTCATCTATACCTTCTGTTCCGGAAATGAAATATTCACCTTTGGTAATTTGGTTTTTTAAATTTCCATTGCTGTCATATAAGTATAAATGACCCCAACCATCGCGCTCTGACCAGAAGATAAATTCTTTTCCATTATTAAAAAACAAAGGCCTTTGAATATCGAGATATACATTGGATCTTTCCTGGACGAGGACTTTTGAACTACCATCTAATTGTACCCGCATTAAATCAATTCGCTTCTGATCCCTGCTGGTTCTATACATGTAAAAACCATCATTATCACCCAACCAGAATAAAATACGTGGACCATCATCGGGAGTAGATTTCAGCATTTTCGCAGACCATAAACCAAGGTTCTCATTTTTAAATTCAGAGACAGAAATCTCTTTATGATTTTTTGTTGCGAAGTCAAAAATATAAAGTTCTTCGCGGGTGGTGTCTTTTTCACCAGGCATCATATACTTGTATGTTTCCAATTTTGGTCTGCCGGTTCCCACACTATGTATCACCCAAAGGTCACTGATATCTCTATCGTCTTTTCGGGTTAAAATAAATTGTTTTCCATTGGGCGACCAAAGAATTCTCACGCCTTTTCTTTTATCCAACACAGTATCACCTGTAGTAAAATTATAATCGTCTCCACCCCATGCATAATCCTTAATGCCATCTTTTGTAAATTGATGTTCCACTATTGAAGAGTCCTTTTCATCTTCCTGTGCCTTCTTATAATTTCCCCTATCCATCCAGTATAAATTATAATTCTTGGCATAAATTATAACAGACGTGTCTGGTGAAAATGATGCCCAAGGCTTTTGCGGCTTTGGTTTTAAAGTATCGCTTAGCTCTTTAAGAACCGTAGTCCTAAGATCGTATTCAAAGTAAAATACTTTCTTCTTAAGCGAGTCTGTTTTTGATTTGGAATCCTTTCTTTCCTTCGCCGTTTTAAGGGTATCCATTGTACTCCTAACTTCGAAGCGTATACGATTTTCATCGTCGGAAAATTTTATTCCTTCCAGTTTTAAATGTCTTGACTCTTGAGGGTCTTTCGTAGCAAGGCTTAATTTGGCAGCCAAATCAGCATTATCAAATAATTTGCTTTTTTGCTGGCGTTCAGGCTCCACGATGTACCACATAGTACCCTTTGGCGAATTATAAGAATACCAAAACTTTCCCGATTTAAGCCAGCTCGGAGAAACAGTGGTTGAGTAAATCATCTTCCTTAAATTAGTAGGAGAGAAACGGGCAGCCAACGCGTAGTTAGCTTTGTTTCCTTTTTCAATGTTAGTTTGAGAAAAAACTGAAGAAGAAATAAGAAGGATTG
>JBDSHT010000113.1:0-13477 GCA_039918315.1 Ginsengibacter sp.
TCATGCACTTTTTTCCATTCAGAATAATCTTCACTGATGGTGTGATTGTGCCAGATACTAATAAAAGTCCCGTTTACTTTTTTTACTTCGTTTGCTAATCCTTCTATTTTTTTCAGTGCTTCTTCCGGCGTATGGGATTTGAAAAAAGTTCCTTCCATGTAGGTTACCGGGAATATTTTGAGTGTGGTAGTTTTTTCATTCTTTAGATCGTAAAAGTAAAATGGTTTACACGTTCCCGCCCTGAAACCACTGCTGGTAGCAAATCCCATGGAATAATCTTCCGTAATTCCTGCTCGGATTAATTGCAGGTAAGTATCCGGTAAATCGAATTTTAAAAAATGCTGCCTGCTTTTCAAAATCGTTTGATTTGAAATTTCCTCAAGTATATTTTTTTCTTCTGCAAATTTTTCCGGCAATTTGGATGAATGAAAAGAAGGATGAATTCCAATCTCACTAAATGTGTAATTTTTTTTTACAAGTGCTTTCAATTGAAAATTCGACGCACTTAAATTTCTATCGTAAGCAGAATTTTTTCCTACCAAAAAAAAGAAAATAGTTTTTAATTTTTTTTCATCTGCAACTGCTTTTAGTTGATCATAGGTGTCCCATGGATCTTTTGATAATCCTAAAAGTGTTTTACTCCTTTCTTTAAGTTCTTTAAAATTCAGTTGTAATAAATTTTTAAAAAAAGAGCCGGTTCCGCGTAAAAGACCACGGCCTTTGTATTTGTAAGCTACATCTATGTCGTAGGTATGCAGGACGTTAAAAACCGGAGTTGAAAATTGTAAGTTATTATACTTTTTTTGTAAAATGTTTTTTAGATAGGAAACCCAATATTCAACAACAGGGATCTGTAAAAAATCATTTTTAAAAGCAATACTTTCTGTCTCACTGAACCTTCCCCATGCATCCGGTGTAGAGGGAAGGTATTCCTCATAGCGGCTTGTCATGTAAAAAACTGCTGAAAAAATATCAAAACCTGTGTCACTTTGTTTACAGGGAAAAAGAACCTTCATCTCATCAACGATGGTAACCGCTGGAGTAAAAATTCTGAGAGAATCATCTTTTAAAAAGCCTGATGGTTTTATAAAAAATTCATCGGAAAATCTCTTTTCTGAATAATTAATTTTTTCTTCAAAATGTGCTGCGAACTCTTCGGAATTTTGCGTTACCCGATATGTTAATCCAAGATGCTGCTCAAATATTAAGTCGAATATATATTTTGATCTTGGGGTAATATTTGATAAATATATTAGAAGCATAATTGCCGTAAAGTTGTGGCATTTCAGTAAACTCTACAAATGCGCTATGTTTTTTAGAAAGTGATTTTAAAATAATTAAACAGATTTTGTACTTTTCAAAAAATATGCTCATGAAAAAATTTGTTCGTTTCAGTTCCTTACTTTTTTTATTGTTGATGTTGTTTCAGCAAACCGCCTATTCACAATTTCGTACGGATAAAAAATTGGAAAAGAAATTAAAAGAGGTAATTGATTCTTTTCATGGGACTGCCGGTATTTATGTTCGCAATTTAAAAACGGGCACCGAAGTGGCCATCAATGCAGATACGATTTTTCCTACGGCTAGTATCATTAAGGTGCCCATCCTTGTTGGAATGTTTAAAAAAATTGAAGAAGGAGTTTACACTTACCATCAGCAGATAACGTATCGCGATTCTATGAAACGGGGCGGCTCAGGATTGATGCAGTTTTTTAAGGATAGCACTAAAATAGATTTGAGCGATGCGATCACATTAATGATTACTCATAGCGATAATGTGGCTGCCGTTTGGTGCGAGAAAATGGCTGGTGGTGGCAAAGTGATTAATGAATGGCTTGAACAAAATGGCTTTCTTTCAACCAGGGTAAATGCACGTACATCGGGGCGTGAGACCGATAACAAACAATTTGGCTGGGGCCAAACCTCGCCGCGGGAAATGGCTAATTTGCTCGTGATGATTCGTGAAGGAAAAGCGGTAAGTCCCACAGCCAGTGAAAGAATGTATCGGATTATGAATCATGTTTATTGGGACGAATATGCGCTTTCTCAAATTCCTCCGTATGTGCAAACTGCTTCCAAACAAGGTATGGTAGATGCTTCGCGCTCAGAATTGGTAATGGTAAATGCGCCACATGGCGATTATGTATTTTATATTGCCACGAAAAATAATGTTGATAAAAGATGGGTGCCGGATAATGAAGCCTGGCAACTGGCGCGGAGTGTTTCGGCTCTGTTATGGAAATACTTTGAGCCGCGTTCTCAATGGAAACCTACTACCGGTGTGGAAAAATACAGGCATTAGAAATTCTCATTCTCCAATTTCTTTTTTTTAATGTTTCCTGAAGAAAAATGTTTTTTGTTTTAAAACAATTATTATTCTTGTAAAAATTTTAATATGGATTTCAATGATCAGGATAGTGAAATGCAACCGGAAAAAAGAAACACATTCTTAACCGTGCTCTGCATTCTAACTTTTGTTGGAAGCGGATGGGCTATTATGACTGCAGCAACTTCTTATTTTACTGCCGAGGCTACGGCCAAAGTTTTTAATCAAACTTTTAAGAAAAACCCGGCTGACTCTGCTGCTAAAGTCGATACGGTTTCCAATCAGGTTAGAAAAAATAGCACATCCCATCAGATTGGTTTTAAAGTAGGAAAGTCGATGAAAAAGATGATGACTGTTGACAACATTCACAAAAAAGCTATAGGCGATTTGATAGCTGGCCTTTGTACACTGGGTGGAGCTATCTTGATGTGGTTTCAAAGAAAAAAAGGATTTTACCTTTATATAGTCGGAGTGGCTATAGGTATAGCCGTCCCTTTTTATCTTTACGGAAATGATTTGGTTTCAATAGGGATATCCTCGTTTGGGGCATTTTTTGGTTTGTTGTTTATCGCTTTGTATGCCGTAAACTTAAAATCACTTTATAAATAGGCAAAGTAATAGCTGGCAAAGTGCAAATGTTTATTTTTTTACAATAAAGTATTTTCATTGCATTTATAAATGAAATTTAGTACTACATTTGCAGCCAATTATTAAATTTATTTTATACAAATGCCTTATTTAACATCAGAAAACAAAGCCAAATACTTTAACGATTTTGGTGGAAATGAAAAAAATACCGGTTCAATTGAAGCGCAGGTAGCCATTCTTACTGAAAGAATCAATCACATTTCAGGTCACTTAAAAACCAATAAAAAGGATTTTAGTTCTCAGCTTGGTTTGATGAAAATGGTTGGACAAAGAAAAAGTTTGTTGATTTATCTTACTAAACATAACCTAACAAGTTATCGCGCATTAATTGAAAAGTTAGGACTTCGTAAATAATTTTATCTTTAAATGATATTGTTAGCTATTCCCAACTGAATAAACGGTTGGGAATATTTTTTTATAAATTATAATTATATTTCCATGAATGTTCCTAATCCAATAAATGTAACTTTTGATATAGGCGAAGGCCGGATGGTTACACTTGAAACGGGCAAGTTGGCGCGCCAGGCAGATGGCGCAGTTACAGTTAGTTTAGGCAACTGCATGATACTTGCTACTGTAGTCGCTAACCGTGAGCCCAGAGTCGGCCAGTCGTTTTTTCCTTTGTCAGTAGATTACCAGGAAAAGTTTGCTTCGGCCGGTAGAATTCCGGGATCTTTCTTTAAAAGAGAAGCTCGCCTGAACGACTATGAAGTATTGACTTCGCGTTTGGTTGATCGTGCTTTGAGACCATTATTTCCGGATGATTATTTATGTGATGTGCAGGTTTTGATAACACTTGTTTCCAGCGATCCGGAAGTGATGCCTGATGCCATGGCTTGTCTTGCTGCTTCAGCCGCGTTGGCTGTTTCAGATATTCCAATCCAGGAAATTATTTCTGAGGTAAGAGTTGGAAAAATCAATGGAGAATTTGTTGTAAATCCAACACGCACACAATTAGAAGATGCCGAGTTGGAATTTATAATTGCTGCTACTGAGAAAAATATCATGATGGTAGAAGGCCAGGCAAAAGAGTGCCAGGAAGAGGATTTGATAAAAGCGATAGAAGTTGGGCATAATGCAATAAAAGTTCAGGTGCAGGCTCAAAAAGATTTAAGAGATAAAGTGGGTGTTACCGCCAAGCGTGATTATACCAAACCTTATCGTAACGAGGAATTAGATGAAAAAGTAATTGCTTTCGCAAAAGACAAAATGCTGGCAATTGCTTCTGCAAATACAGAAAAACACGACAGAAAAGATTCATTTGATAATTTAGCGAAAGAACTTAAAGAACATTTAGGTGAAGAATTGCCGGATGAAGACAAGGCGTTAATTAAACATTATTTTGACGAATTGCAATACAATGTTGTTCGCGATATGATGTTGGATACCAGCATAAGGCTTGATGGTCGCGGGTTGGAAGAAATAAGACCGCTCACAATGGAAGTAAGTTTTCTTCCATCACCACACGGTTCTGCTTTATTCACCAGAGGTGAAACACAATCTTTAACCACAGTTACGTTAGGTACTCCACTTGACGAATTGTTAGTTGAAAGTGCTGCTACCAGTAACTATTCTAAATTTATTTTACATTATAATTTCCCCCCTTTTTCTACTGGCGAGGTGAAAATGATGCGTGGTGTTGGACGTAGAGAAGTTGGTCATGGTAACCTTGCGTTGCGTTCCTTAAAACAAATAATGCCGGGCGATGAATATCCTTACACCGTAAGAATTGTGAGTGATATTTTAGAAAGTAATGGCTCATCTTCTATGGCTACTGTTTGTGCAGGTTCACTGGCATTAATGGATGCAGGGGTTCCTTTTAAAAAGCACGTTAGTGGTATCGCCATGGGACTGATTTCTAAAGAAGGAAAATTTGCAGTCCTTTCGGATATTTTGGGAGATGAAGATCATTTAGGTGATATGGATTTTAAAGTAACCGGTACCAGAGATGGAATTTGCGGAGTGCAAATGGACATCAAAGTGGATGGTCTTAGTATGGATATAATGAGAAAGGCTTTGGATCAGGCCAGGAAAGGAAGAATGCATATTCTTGATGCAATGTATAACTGCATGCCAGAACATAATGCTGATGTGAAACCACATGCTCCGCGCATGGAGAAACTGATTATTGAATCAGAATTTATTGGCGCAGTGATAGGACCCGGAGGAAAAATAATACAGGAAATTCAGAAGACAACAGGAGCTACGATCAATATTACAGAGGTTGGAAAAACAGGTGAAGTAAGTATTTTCTCTGCCAATAAAGAAAGCCTTGATCAGGCGGTGGCTTGGGTTAAGAGTATTGTTTCTGTACCTGAAGTAGGTGATGAGTATGAAGGGACTGTAAAAGGAATTAAAGAGTTTGGAGCATTCGTTGAGTTCTTACCCGGTAAGCAAGGCTTGTTGCACATTTCAGAGATAATGTGGAAGCGCCTTGACAACATGGATAATATATTTAACGAAGGTGATAAAGTGAAAGTGAAATTGATTGGTGTTGATCCTAAGACAGGTAAATTTAAATTGAGCAGAAAGGCTCTATTGCCAAAGCCGGAGCAAAACTCATCTCCAAATCAGCGTCCCGATAATCACTAATTTTTAATTTATAAAAAGAGTAAAGCTTGTAATATTTTACAGGCTTTTTTTATGAATTCCCTTTCCGATAATTTGACAATATTTAGTTTTAAAATTTGATAAAAGAATATGAATCGCTTTATAAAAATAAAGATAGAAGTTGCTACTGCCGAAGAATTGGAAATACTGATTGCTGAATTATCTGAAATGCAATTTTATGCCTTTGACGAAGAAGATCATTTTCTGAATGCTTATATTAAAGAAGAAGATTTTGAGGAAGAAAAATTCCTTATAATAATTGGTGAGGCAAAAAACTTCGCTAAATCATTTATAGAAGAGGAGAACTGGAATGCGGATTGGGAGAGCAGTTTTCAGCCGGTTGTAATTAATGATTTCGTGTCTGTTCGTGCAAATTTCCACGAACCGGTTACCAGTGTAAAATATGATTTGGTTATTACTCCGAAAATGAGCTTTGGAACGGGTCATCATGCAACTACTTTCCTGGTGATTTCGCAAATGCAGGACATGGATTTTGCAAAAAAATCGGTTCTTGATTTTGGTACAGGAACTGGTCTGCTAGCCATTCTCGCTAAAAAACTGGGAGCTTCTAATGTTCTGGCAATTGATTGCGACGAATGGAGTATCAACAACTCGATTGAAAATTTTGAAGCCAATGCAGTTCGCAATATGACTATCGAAAGGAGAGATTCAATTGGTTTTGTAGAGCCGATGGATATAGTATTAGCCAATATTAATTTTAATGTTTTAAATGCCAGCAAAATTGAAATCACGAAAGCATTAAAATCCGGAGGAAGCCTTTTAATCTCTGGCTTTTATGAAAATGATGCTCGTTCTTTGGAAAACATATTTCAAAATTGTGGCTTTGTAAAAGTAAAATCAACGGTTAAAGACAACTGGTGTTCTATTCTTTTTAAGAAAGTATAAAAATTAAATTTTAAGATAATTAAAAGATTCCTGCGTCAATTTAATGTTATATTTGTTCCTCTTTAAGATCGCTGATATCTGAATATGAAAGAATTTATATTAATTATCATAGCTTACTTTATTGGTTCCATTCCTACCGCATTACTCATAAGTAAATCCTTTTTTCAAATTGACATTCGGGACTATGGTAGTGGCAACATGGGAGCCACCAATACATTCCGTGTGTTAGGTGCTAAATTCGGCACTATCGTTATGGTTGGGGATATGCTTAAAGGTGTTTTTGCCGTGGCTCTTTTCAATTTGTTGCCTTATTATTTAACCAATGAACTTGATCGTACAAACCTGATGATTGGTTTGGGATTGGCTGCGGTAATTGGACATATTTACCCAATATGGGCACAGTTCAAAGGCGGTAAAGGTGTCGCAACATTGTTCGGAATGGTACTGGCCATTCAACCTGTCGTCGCAATAAATTGCGTTGCTGTTTTCCTTTTGGTACTTTATTTAACAAGATATGTTTCATTAAGTTCAATAATCGCAGGCGTTGCTTTGCCTATTTCTGTGTTATGGATCTACAATGAAAAAGAAGTCTTCTATAGAGTGTTTGCGGTGGCTGTAGCCGCATTAATCGTGCTTACCCATCAAAAAAATATTAGCCGCTTACTGAAAGGAAACGAAGGACGTGTGCCGATTTTAAAACATCGGGATAAAAGAAAAGGACGTTCGAAATCGAAATAATTGGTTGCGTCTCTCTGGTGCAACCCTTTCCGTTATTGTTCTCATCTATATTTTAAATTAGTTTTTAAATTTTTGGTACATCAATTGATTTACTTGATAAAAAATAAAAAAATGAGAAATAGAATATTTGCTTTTATTGCTGCCGGTCTTTTGATATTTGGTTGCACAAAAAATGCCATTACAGGAAGAAATCAGCTTTCTTTGGTTTCAGAAGATGCGCTTCAGCAAGAGGCTGTCACACAATACAGAACATTTTTGTCCCAGAATAAAGTAGTTAGCAACACCAACAACAGAGATGCTGAAATGGTGAAGAGAGTAGGAACTCGTATTGCTAATGCAATCACCAGATACTATAAAGAAAAAGGACTTACGAATGAATTAGCAGGATACAAATGGGAGTTCAATTTAGTAGATAGTAAAGACGTGAATGCATGGTGCATGCCTGGCGGAAAGGTTGTTGTTTATACCGGCTTGCTCAATGTTACAAAGAATGAAGCGGCACTAGCTATTGTAATGGGACACGAAATAACCCACGCCGTTGCTCACCATGGTCAGGAGAGGATGAGCCAGGCAATGGCTGCACAAGGGCTTGAGGTTTTAGGAAATGTATTTACGTCAGGAAATAGCCAGGCTAATAGTATTTTCAATGCTGTATTTGCTCCAGGTGCGCAAGTAGGAGTCTTACTTCCTAACTCACGCAACCAGGAATACGAAGCGGATCACTATGGCTTGATATTCGCGGCTATGGCTGGATACAATCCCAATGAGGCAATACCGTTTTGGCAGAGGATGGCAGCTTTAAAAGACGGAGCTAACCAACCACCTGAAATTTTAAGTACTCACCCTCTTGATGAAAAACGGATAAGAAAATTAAAAGGATATATGAGTGAAGCCTTAAAATATTACACTCCGGTTAAATAGGTTTATTTACGGTTTCTAATCATATCTGTTCTCAGGAGTTTGACCTATCCCTTCTGTGTAAAATGTTTCAATAAAATTTTACAGAAGGGATAGGTTTTTATATGGTCATTTCATGCCTTAGCGAGCCTGTTTACAGTATAAAAAGCGGGCTCTAACTATCTTTTAGCTTTTTAGTTAAGGCTGGCTCGTTATTTTTCCGTAAATTTGCGCTTGTCGAACCGCGAAAATGCTGTATTCTGCCTTCTCTTCAACAGGTTATTTGTGATACAGGATTTAAGAGGCATTTTTTAATCTTAAAACATTGCTTTATATATGGCTCAAACATTGTTTGAAAAATTGGAACTGGGAGAGGAAAAAAATTTGCTGATTCAAGGGCTTCCCTCCACTATCGAGAAACAATTTTCTAAGATTTCTTTTTCAAAAAACGTTACACAATTGTTGAAAATAAGGAAGATTGATTTTGCTTTAATTTTCGCTTTAAACTGTAATCAGTTAAGAACCATATTTGACGAACTCTGCCCCGCCTTGAAAGATGAAACCAAATTGTGGGTTGCCTTTCCAAGACAAACTTCCAAAATTGCCAGCGATTTAAATCGTGCCGGTTCATGGGATTATTTGTTCGAAAAAGGTTTTGAAGAAGGTGACAAGGTTGTATTAGATTATGTATGGAGTGCACAACGTTTCAGTAAATCAGTCGTTTGTGAAACTGTAAAAGCTACCTCAAAAGTTGTCAGCATTAAGGCTGCTAAGTTAGCAAAGGCACAGGGTTTTTAATTTTTGCTGACAGAAAATTTCATTTAAAAATTATTGGAATTCTTTGTTCATGAAGTAACTATTTCATGATTACAATACCTATGTCCCGCGTCAGGCCAATCTCAATGTTTTTCAGATGGCGGTGGGTTTGTATCAATAATATTTGTCTGTCTGTGGAAGTCGTTTTTTCCATCTCTACCTCATTCTCACTTATCAGTTTCCTGATCTTTTTTAATTCGAGATAACGGAGAGTAGAGACGACATCTTTTTTATAATTATCCTCGCGGGTAGGCACTTTTATTTCATACTTTGTTGCCCAGGCATCACTTATTTCATAAGGAAACTCAATCAGTGAAACTACCGCATTGCTCATAGCAAGGTCTTCATTATATAAAAAAGTTTTTGAGGTAGGTTCCAAATCTTCTTCATACCAAATTCGATAAAACGAAATTATTTTTTTCAACATTTCATCTTCGATTATTTCCTCTTCAATAAATTCATACAGTAAATGATCTGCTACGGTTTTTCCTTCTTCCCATTCTTTTAAACCGTATTCAAGTAAACAGCGTACCAGTGATCTTTCATGATACACATCTTTATTGAGTAAGCCCATCGCATCAGACTCTTCACTGGAAAGTTCAACGATTTCGGGCCCACCTTCCTGTGTTTTGTTTTCCGCGGACAATGATTTTCCATGTTCCTTTTCTAATTTATCTCTTGTAAATTTATTTACCAGATTGTGTAATCCTCCCTCATCAATTTTTAAAAGCTCTGATGCTTTTCTAATATAATCCTGCTGCTTGGTAAAATCTTCTGTTTTATTAATTTTTGAAATGGATTCCGCGATGCGGCTTACAACTTTTGCTCTTTGCGTAGTATCATCTCCGGCTTCCTTCAAAGCAAATTCTAATTGAAATAAAATAAAATCTTTTTTATTTTTTGCAATAAAATCAGTAAAGGCTGCTGCTCCATTATGTTGAATAAAACTATCCGGATCTTCCTGGTCAGGCAGTAAAGCAAGTTTTACATTCAGTCCTTCTTCCAACGCCAGATCAAGTCCACGCAAAGCTGCTTTTACACCCGCAGAATCGCCATCGTAGAGGATGGTAAGGTTTGATGTGTATTTTTTTATTAACCGTAGTTGGTCCGGAGTAAGAGATGTTCCTCCACTGGCTACCACATTTTCTATCCCAGCCTGGTGCAGCGAAACTACATCAGTGTAGCCTTCAACCAAAAGGCATTCATCCGCCTTATCAATGGCTTGCCTTGCGAACCATGAGCCATAAAGAATTTTACTTTTTACATAAATTTCATTCTCCGGAGTGTTTATATATTTCGGTGCCTTGTCATTTTTTCTGATGAGCCGCGCACCAAACCCGCTAATTTTTCCTGACTGATTGTGGATTGGAAATATGATGCGCCCTCTGTAATTATCCTGCAGACCACTGTCGCGTGCGACAGTCAAACCGGATTTTATTAAGAGGTCTTTATTAAACTGCATTTCAAGTGCTGCTTTCGCAAATGAATCGCGCGCTTCAGGGTTGTAGCCCAACTGAAATTTTTCAATAATCTCTTCTCTGAAACCTCTTTCTTTTAAATACCCAAGACCAATATTAATTCCTTCTTCTTCTGTGGTGAGTTGTTCAGAAAAATATTTTTGTGCAAAATTATTAATGATATAAAGGCTGTCTGATACCTGCTGTTGCTCTTTATATTCAGGACTGGTTTCTTTTTCTTCAATCTCTACATTATACTTTGCGGCCAGCCATTTCAGAGCTTCCACATAACTATATTTTTCATGCTCCATCAAGAAGCCAATGGCATTGCCACTGCGTCCGCAACCGAAACATTTATAGATTTCTTTAGAAGGAGATACAGTAAAAGAAGGCGATTTCTCATTGTGAAATGGACAAAGCCCCAAATAGTTTACACCTCTTTTTTTAAGCTTTACAAATGAGTTGATGATTCCGATAATGTCAATTCTGCTTACAATCTGTTGTATGGTTTCCTGGGGTATCATCTACTTTTTTTGTAAAAAAATCAAAATCACTTTATTAGAATCAATTGTAGGAACATTATTTAATCAACTAAATATTTATGTATTACCAACAAGTGATCGGCAACCTATAAAGTGCATTGCAATGATAAAATTGCTATGACGACCATTATCGCTGAGGTAATTACCATAATGTAAACAAATTTGCGCATGGGAAAAAAAATTTTCATCAGAATTGTTTTTTGGTTAATTCTACGAAGTAAAATAATTCTGCTCAACAAATAAAATATATAAATTTTGTCTTTTAGAATTTTAGTTGGAAAGACTTTGTATCTGAAGCAGTTCGATGGTTTTAGTTACCGCTATAGCTTTGTTATCTTTGTAATAAAAAAAACAATCATGAGTAAAAAAGAAGTTTATATCGTTTCCGCAGTGCGCACTCCTATTGGTAGTTTTGGAGGAAGCCTTAAAGATATTTCTGCTCCCCAATTGGGAGCATTTGCTATAAAAGGGGCTATTGAAAAAGCGGGAATCAAGCCGACGGATGTTCAGGAAGTATATATGGGATGCGTGTTGCAAGCCAACCTGGGGCAGGCTCCCGCACGGCAGGCATCTATGCTTGCAGGCCTTCCCGCCGAGGTATGTTGCACCACAATAAATAAAGTTTGCGCCAGCGGAATGAAATCAATTATGAATGCTGCTCAAAGTATTCTTTTAGGTGATAACGATATTATAGTTGCCGGCGGTATGGAAAATATGAGTAGTACGCCATTTTACGCTCCGTCGGTTAGGTGGGGTAGTAAGTTTGGCGATTCTGTTTTAATTGATGGGATATCCAAAGACGGACTGACAGATGTTTATAATAATTATGCCATGGGAAACGCTGCCGAGCTTTGTGCGACTGAATGCAATATCAGTCGTGAACAACAAGATGAATTTGCTATTGAAAGTTATAAGAGAAGCCAGGCGGCAGTAAATGATGGAAAGTTTAAAGATGAAATTGTTGCTGTAGAAATTCCTCAAAGAAAAGGCGATCCGGTTTTGATGGAGAATGATGAAGAACCTTTTAATGTAAAGTTTGAAAAAATTGCAGGGTTAAAATCTGCTTTTCAAAAAGGTGGATCAGTTACTGCTGCAAATGCAAGCACAATCAATGATGGAGCTGCTGCAGTGGTTTTAATGAGCAAAGAAAAGGCAGATGAAATGGGTATAAAACCTCTTGCAAAAATCATAGGTTATGCAGATGCTGAACAGGCTCCTGAATGGTTTACTACTACACCTTCACTTGCGCTCCCAAAAGCGATTCACAAGGCCGGATTAAAAGTTGAAGACGTAGAATATTTTGAACTTAACGAAGCATTTAGCGTCGTGGGAATTGTGAATACTCAGAAGATGAAACTTGATGCATCGAAGGTAAATGTGAATGGTGGTGCGGTTTCACTGGGTCATCCGTTAGGTTGCAGTGGTGCAAGAATTATCGTAACACTGATAAATGTATTGAAACAAAATAATGGAAAAATTGGAGCTGCGGGAATTTGTAATGGCGGCGGTGGTGCCAGTGCAATGGTGATTGAACTTTGTTGATTTATTACAAAGAATTATTTTTTACAAAACCGCGAAAGCGGTTTTGTTGTTTGATAAGCTTTGTATTTTTTTGATTCGAAAAATTAGATGTTGGGTACATAACCTTCATCAATGGTAAGATGGCTGCCATCTGCTGCTAACGTGGCCAATTCATCGCAGCGGTTGTTCATTATGTTAGACGCATGACCTTTTACCCAATGAAAATGAATTTTAAATTTCTGTGAAAGCTCATGATAGCGAAGCCATAAATCTTTATTTTTAATGCCTCCCTTGAAATTGGTTTTTAACCATTTTTTTAACCAGCCTTCCATAACTGCTTTTACTACATAGCTGCTATCTGAATAAATATCCAATTCTAAATCTTCTTTTTTTAAGGCTTCCAATGCGGCAATTACTGCCATCAATTCCATTCGGTTGTTGGTAGTTAGTTTGTAGCCCTTCGATAATTCTTTTTTTACTTTACCCCAAATAAGAACCGCGCCGTATCCGCCTCTTCCGGGATTTCCCCTTGAAGCTCCATCTGTATAGATTGATATTTTATGAGAATCCATTCTGAA
This sequence comes from Ginsengibacter sp., assembly GCA_039918315.1. Taxonomy (GTDB): domain Bacteria; phylum Bacteroidota; class Bacteroidia; order Chitinophagales; family Chitinophagaceae; genus Ginsengibacter. The sequence continues at coordinate 13,040 of JBDSHT010000113.1, forward strand.
AGAAATTGATTTTATATTGGCGCGGAAAGATAGAAATGATCAATTAAAATTTATCGAAAATCAAACCTGAAAAACCCCCATTTTGAAATCATTAATATCTGCATTATGATTGGCAGCCATTATGTTTTCTGAAATAATATTTCTTGTTTCTTTTGGATCAATGATTGCGTCTATCCATAACCGTGATGCTGCATAAATTGCAGTAGTTTGGCTCGCATATTTATCAGTCATTTCTTTTAAAAGGCTTTCTTCATTCTCAGGAGTTATCTCTTTGCCTTTCGCTTTTAAAGAGGCAACTTCTATTTGCAATAAAGTTTTCGCCGCCTGCTCGCCTCCCATTACGGCTATTTTGGCCGTAGGCCAGGCATAAATAAAGCGGGGATCATAGGCCTTTCCACACATGGCGTAATTGCCCGCCCCATAAGAGTTTCCGATGAT
>JBDSHT010000114.1:0-5563 GCA_039918315.1 Ginsengibacter sp.
AGCTCTTAATAATAAATCGTTTTTTAATAGTTGCATTCAGATAATTTTGTTTTTACTAAAATGGTTAATGGCCGTTTTTACCAGGTTCCCCTTGCCGGGATTATTTGTGATATGAACGAATTGTTGCGTATGATTTTTTACTTCCCGTGCAGTAGTGCTTCCAATCGCAAAAATTTGCGTGTTACCGGTGACTTCATTTTTTGAGAAAAAACTTCGAACAGCACTTGGGCTAAAAAATAAAATACCATCATATTGTTTTGACAAAGTCTTCGGTATTTCTGTAGTCTTGTAAACGATTATTTCTTCTACCTCAATCCCGTTACTTTTTAGTTTAGTGGGTAGCTCATCTCTTCTCTGATCACCACAAAAAAAAATGACTTTTTTTGCCGGGGAATTTTCAATGATCATTTGTGCAAGATCGCCACCATAATAGGCTGTAGCCGTGGTGTTTTCTTCCGGGAAGAATTTTTTCACGGTTTTTTTGGTAGCGTTGGCAATGCAAAATATCTTCCAGGGAGTTTTAGGTGAAATAAATTTCCCTACCATATTTACCGCGTTGCTACTGGTAAAAATTGCGGTAATATTCTGAAGTGATAATTCTTTTACCCTTTGCTCAACCTCAGCGTCCACTATTTCTTCCGTTTTTATAAAAGAAACTTCTTCAATTGAAATGCCCTTATTTGCCGCATCACTTTTCAGCGACTCACTAAGAGGTCCTGTGCTTAATATTTGAATGTCACTTTTCTGCATTTCTGATACTATAAATTATTTCCTGGACATCTTCATTTTGCAAAAATTCATTGGCGGAAACGATTCCCAAATCGCCGCTATTTTCTATCCTAATTTTCTTTTCAATCTCAATTTTTTTCTTGCCATCCGGACTACAGACATTGCCCTGAAAGAAAATCATGTCATTTTCAATCGTTGCCAAAGCACTTATTGGAGTGGAACACCCTCCTAACAAAGCCCTCAAAAAATCACGTTCAATTTTAGTACATAGATGAGTATTAAAGTCGTTCAGTGCATGGCACGCATCAAAAGTAAAAGCATCATCTTTTCTGCATACGATCGTAATTGCGCCTTGTGCCGGTGCGGGCAACATCCAATCAAGATCTATGGAATTTTCCGGACGAAGACCAATCCTTTCTAATCCTGCTGCTGCGAAGATGGCACCGTTCCAGTTATGTTCGTTTATTTTACGTAACCGTGTGTTGACATTGCCTCTTATATTTTCAATTTTGTGGGTTGGGAAACGATGCAACCATTGTGCTTTGCGACGAGTACTACTGGTGGCGATGATGAGAGGCTTCTCATTTGCCAAGGTGAATGGAGCAATTGCATTGGAAAGATGATCTTTTTTATAAACTAAAATATCTTTAAAAGAGGCTCTTTTTAAAACTGCGGCTTGGCGGGTTCCCTCTGCTAAACTGGTAGGTACGTCTTTTAGAGAATGTACTGCAATGTCAATGCGCCGCTTCAGCAACGCAGCATCAATAGATTTGGTGAAAATGCCTTGCACGCCTAATTCATACAACGGCGTAACGGTATCCACATCGCCTTCACTTTTAATGTGGACTAGTTCTGATTCTACTCCGTTTTTCGCCAAAAGCGACTGCACCTGTCTAGCCTGCCAAACAGCCAACTGACTTTCACGGGTCCCTATTTTAATAATTTGTTTCAATTTTTTGTTTAACCTTTCAATTCATTTGAAGATAACTGTTTAAAGCATTGATGCATTGGCATCCCTTGTTATTCTGGCGCATCAATTGTACGGCAAGGGAAGAAACCGTTTTTTGAATTCTTTCTTCGCAAAGCTGATTTTTAAGATGTGCTTCATCCATTTCGTGGAGCTGCGATTTTACTTTGCGAAGTGTTGGATTATTTAATTGTTTTCGGTTCCATTCCCATAAATCTTCGATAGTATTATTTATAACAGACATCGCTTTTGGAATTTCTTCCTCGCGAAGTGCTATGGTTTTATCCAGGATCACCGATATTTCATCAACGTTTAAAAGCGTGATTCCATTTATATTTTGTACTGAGGGTGCCACATTTTGCGGAACAGAAAGATCAAGTATCAAACGTGATTTCTTTTTGGTAAAAAACGAGGGAAGAATGGTATAGGTTTCTGCTGCGGAGCTTACAATAATTATATCAGCAGTATTTGCTTCTGATGCTACGTTTTTATAAAGAACAAATTGCCCACCACATTCTTCTGAAAGGCTAAGGGCTTTTTCGTTCGTTCTGTTGGAAAAAAAGAGTGAGCAACGAGGCAAATAATCTTTTAAATTTTTTCCGATCTGTTTACCAAATTTCCCCGTTCCCACGAGCAAAATTTTCTTTTGATTCAAATCGGGGATCCTTTCTTTAATTATTTCGATGGCTGCGTAGGCAACCGACACAATTCCTGAACTGAGTTGGGTAACAGTTTTTATTTCTTTGGATGCGTGTAAGGCATAATTGATAACACGCTCCATGAAACCGTTCAAACAGTTGTTTTCTTTTGCCTGTTTGGCGGCCTTTTTTAATTGCGATAAGATTTCATAATCACCTATTATTTGAGAATCCAGCCCTGCAGCTACTTTAAACAAATGAGTAACGGCGGGAAGCCCCTGGAATAGATAGCCCTGATCAATGAAGTCTTTTATACTTCCCTGCGTATGAATGCAAAGTATTTCTATAAGTTCATTAGGGCGGTTGCATATTCCATATATCTCGGTTCTGTTGCAGGTGGAAAGCACCATGCAGCCGGGAAACTTTTTGGCCACCGCTTGTTGTAATACTAAAACAGCATGCTCGGGTAAAAGAGAAAATTTACCCCGTACGCTAATGTCGCTTTTACGATAATTAATACCGGCAACGCAAAAGTTATTTAAGTAATTATGTAAAGGTTCTGGTATCATCATGAAGTGTTGCAAATGTATTTTTATAAAATTTTTTTCAGGTCATTAGAAAGTCATAAAATATTTTACTGCGGATTGTTTTATATTTTGATCTGGATTTTCGCCATCACATTTTTTACCATGCTGTCGCAATACACCAGGTTAAATTCGCGAATGTGTGAGTGCGAAGCATTGATGAATTGAGTGGGCGGGCGTTGGAAAAGTTACAGAATAGCAGAAGCCTGTTTAAAGAAAATCTTCCCGCAAGAACAAATTGCCTCATTTCTTCAGTCTTAATTTTTTTGAATTTTTTTTCAAATGATTCATTCTATTCCGGATTAGCGAATACTTTATAAATCGACTCTTTTTATTTTTTTACCTTCTTACATTTGTAAATATTTAAAAAATAAGAAAGATGCCTTCAATAACAAAAGGAGTTTTATTAATGAATTTGGGTTCTCCGGATTCTACACATATAAAGGATTTAAGAAAGTATCTGGATGAGTTTCTGATGGATGAAAGAGTAATTGATAAACCCTGGATCTTGCGTGCGTTGTTGGTGAAAGGAATTATTGTTCCCTTTCGGGCACCTAAATCCGCTGAGGCTTATAAGGCAATCTGGACAGAAGAAGGATCTCCTTTAATTGTGTTAAGCAGGCAGTTGCAGGAGGCTTTACAAGATGAAATTGATGAGCCGGTGGAACTTGCCATGCGCTATGGAAGTCCTTCTGTCGAAGAAGGTTTTGAAGCATTATTAAAAAGAAATCCTTTGATCGAAGAAGTGGTTGCTGTGCCTCTTTATCCACATTATGCAATGTCCAGTTACGAAACCGCGGTAGAATATACAAAGGAAGTTTATCGAAGGAAAAAATATTCTTTCCAGCTTTCTTTTGTTGAACCGTTTTATAATGATACTGGATATATACGTGCTCTTTCAGAAACGATCAGGCCTTATTTAAATCAATCTTACGACCAGATATTATTTAGTTATCACGGTATTCCTGAACGGCATATTTATAAAAGTGATATTACAGGATGTCATTGTCTTCATTCTGAAGATTGCTGTGAAGTGACCTCACCGGCTCATGCGCATTGCTACCGGCACCAGGTTTTCACCACCACAAAATTAGTTGCCGAATTTTTACAGATTCCAAAAGACAAATACAGTATCTCATTTCAGTCGCGCCTGAACAAAAAATGGCTTACTCCTTTTACCGATTTCAGATTGAAAGAATTACCAGGTGAAGGCATCAGGAATTTATTGATTCTCTGCCCTGCATTTGTAAGCGATTGCTTAGAAACCTTAGAAGAAATAGCTATGAGCGGTAAAAAAATATTCATGGATGCAGGCGGCGAATCTTATACCACGATACCTTGCCTTAATGTAAACCCTTTATGGGTGAAAACTCTGGCGGGATATGTGAAGAAGTGATTCAGTTTAAATTATCAATAAAGTATCATCTTCAACTATCAGAAAGCGCGTTTATCCGGTAAACTAAAAACTCATGTATTTCTACATCAAAGCTCTCCATATCATCTTTGTTATTACTTGGTTTAGTGGTCTTTTCTATATCGTCCGGTTATTTGTTTACAGCGCGGAAGCCAATATGAAACCGGAACCTGTAAGGACAATTATTCTAGACCAGCTAGAAATTATGAAAAAGCGTTTATGGTATGGTATTACCTGGCCTTCCGCCGTTCTCACTTTGATCTTTGGAGTATGGATGGGTATTTTGTATGGAAGTTTACCTGCCTGGCTTTTAATAAAACTGTTCTTTGTATTGGGACTTTTTATTTATCATTTTAGTTTGCATAAAATCTTGAACCAGCAACAAAAGGAAAATTTTCGCTGGACTTCACAGCAGTTGAGAATATGGAACGAAGTAGCCACCTTATTTTTAATCTCCATAGTGATGCTTGCGGTAGTAAAACAATTACTCAGCGTCATGTGGGGAATAGTTGCATTGATTATTTTTTCAGTCTTACTTTTAACGGCTATTAAATTGTATAAAAAATTCTGGAAGCATTAAAAGCAGATCACCCGTAGATCCACATTGGCTTTTGAAAAAAGCTATCAAATCCATCTATACTAAAAGTGGTTAAAGCCAAAAATCAGATTTGCCATAATATATACAAGGATTGGGCAAACATTCCGTTGCATAGTCTTTACCGCTGAAGGGGATTCAATTAAGCATTACAAATTACAAATTAGAAATATCTCCATTTACAATTGAATCCATATTCAGAACTGGTATGAACAATTACATCTCCCGAAATTATGGTCAGGATTACAAATAGTAAAAAGGGAATACTTTAATTTTTCACGATCATATTGTTGAGGACAAGAAGGAATTGAATTGCTCCGGGTTTGCTACCGATCCTGTTTACAAGCAGTATAAAAAATTTAAATAAATTCAGAAGCAAGTCGAGGAAGATCGGATACCACATTTTTGTAGGCCATACCAGATTGGGATGCCAAACTGAAGGTCCAAAAGAAATCAATATTAATCTCCTGGGCTTCAAATTCAATGAAAGAAATAGAAGCAAAATGTCCGACTGATAGCATTGAGTAAAAAATAAAAAGCGGTTTACCTTTGATGTTTTTCAACCTCCTCCATTTTGAATCTTTTCGGGATAGTTGAATGGTTCCCGGCCTTTAGGGGAATCATTTGATGATTTTA
>JBDSHT010000115.1:0-8410 GCA_039918315.1 Ginsengibacter sp.
ATGAAAAAGAAAGAACGGAAAGATTGATTAAAGCGGATGCAGCCACACAGCAACAATTGGATAATTTAAATTCACAAATAGCGGTGTATAAAAAACAAATTGTAGTGAATCAACAACAGATAAAAGTACAGGAATCAACTATCGGAACTCAAAACAAAAGTATCCTCAGCGAGTCCACACCTTTGAAAAAATCAATTGCACAAATAGAAGATCAGTTAAAGCGCACTAACATTAAAAATCCTATCAGCGGAACCGTACTTACCAGGTATGCGTTGGCGGGCGAATATACTGCGCCTGGCAAGGCATTGTATTCGATCGGTGATCTTTCTGAAATCACATTAAGGGTGTATGTGACAGGAACACAGTTTGCTCAAATAAAATTAAATCAACCGGTAAAAGTATTTGTGGACAGTACCAACAAAACGTATAAAGAATATCAGGGACTCATCACATGGATTTCAGATAAAGCAGAGTTTACCCCAAAAACAATTCAAACAAAAGATGAAAGAGCCAACCTGGTATATGCCGTAAAGATCGATGTGAAAAATGACGGCCTGCTCAAGATTGGAATGTATGGCGAAGTAAAGTTTTAATTAAAAAATATGCAACCTGTAGTTGTTGAAAATATTGTAAAGACCTATCGGTCAAAAAAGATAGTAGCCGATGCATTAAAGGGCATTTCTTTTTCTGTGAATAAGGGTGAGATCTTTGGCCTGATAGGACCGGATGGCGCAGGTAAGACTTCTCTTTTTCGCATTCTAACCACCTTGTTACTTGCTGATAGTGGCAACGCTTCCGTTGATGGATATGAGGTAGTAAAAGACTATAAGGAAATTCGAAAACGTGTGGGTTATATGCCAGGAAAGTTTTCTCTTTACCAGGATTTGACGGTGCAGGAAAATCTTGAATTCTTTGCAACCATTTTTGAAACCACGATTCAGGAAAATTATGATCTCATAAAAGATATTTACCAACAAATAGAACCATTCAAAAACAGGAAAGCAGGACAGTTGTCCGGCGGCATGAAACAGAAGCTGGCACTTAGTTGTGCACTGATACATAAACCATCAGTACTATTTCTTGATGAGCCCACCACCGGCGTAGATGCGGTTTCAAGAAAAGAGTTTTGGGAAATGTTGCATCGTTTGAAAGAACAGGGTATTACTATTTTGGTTGCAACTGCATACATGGACGAAGCTAATTTATGTGACAGAGTAGCTTTAATACAGAAAGGAAAAATACTTTCTATCAATACACCCAAGGCAATTACCGAAGAATTTACAAAATCGTTATGGGCCATAAAGGCTGATGAAATGTTTCCACTGATGAAAGCGATCAACGCTGATCCTTTGGTAGAGAGCTGTTATGCATTTGGACAATACCATCATGTCGTTTTTAAATCGGATAAGAAGAATAAAGAAGAGCTTGATAATATAATAGCAAAAGGAAATTTTTCTAATGTCGAAATACAGGCTACAAAACCAACGATAGAAGATTGTTTTATGGCATTGATGAAAGAATAATTTAAAAGGATAGTGAGTTATTAGTCGCAATGAGATTAGGCGTTGGAGTGGACTTGGATTTAAACCTTAGTAGAGGATAGAATAATTGAATCCTTTTATCTTATTATTCTGCTATAAAGAAATAAGGCCATAAGGTCGGACCTATAATGTTTTGAAAATTCTACTAAGGTTGAAAAAAAGAACCGAATTCAATTATCTATTCCAAAGAATTATTAAGGAAATATGAACAACGAAAAAGTAATAACAGCAAATCAACTCACCAAAAAATTTGGAGATTTTACTGCTGTTGATAAAATATCTTTTGAAGTGAACAAAGGAGAGATTTTCGGATTTCTGGGCGCTAATGGTGCGGGTAAAACAACGGCAATTCGGATGCTATGCGGATTATCATTGCCTAGCTCAGGATTGGCTACCGTGGCGGGTTACGATGTATATAAACAAACTGAACTGATCAAAAAGAATATCGGGTATATGAGTCAGAAATTTTCTTTGTATGAAGATTTGACAATAAAGGAAAACATACGTTTTTATGCAGGTATTTATGGATTAAGAGATGATGAGATAAAAAAGAAAACTCAGTTGTTGGTGAAACAACTTCATTTGGAAGGCGAAGAAAAAACGTTAGTAAAATCATTACCACTTGGATGGAAACAAAAACTCGCTTTCTCAATTGCAATTGTTCATGATCCGGCAATTGTTTTTTTGGATGAGCCAACAGGCGGCGTTGATCCGATAACAAGGAGAGAATTCTGGAACCTGATTTATGAAGCGTCGGAAAGAGGCATCACCATTTTTGTAACAACGCATTATATGGATGAGGCTGAATATTGTAATCGTGTATCCATTATGGTTGATGGAAGGATTGAAGCACTTGACACTCCACAAAATCTTATGAATAATTATTCGGCAAAATCGATGGATGAAGTTTTTTTAAAATTAGCGAGGAAAGCGGAGAGGAAGGAATGAAGAGTGATGAATGATGAGTTATGAAATATGAGTTATGAATGTTGCTGATGACTGGATGGCTCATTACTGAATGCTCATACCTGACTCCTGATACCTAATACCTGAATGCTGATAGCTGAATGCTCATAGCTAAAACGGAACAATGACCCAATTTCTCATTTTTGTAAAAAAAGAATTTCTCCATATTTGGAGAGACAGACGGACATTATTCATTTTAATATGGATGCCTATTGTGCAAATTATTTTGTACGGATTTGCATTGACCAACGAAGTGAAGAATGCCAACATCGCTGTTTTTGATCAATCCAATGATGCGTCATCAACTACAATTACCAATGAAATTAATGCCAGCCGATATTTTAAAGTTATCAAATACCTTCATTCGTACGATGAGATTGGTACCACATTTCGCGAAGGAAAAATAAGGCTCGCAGTTATTTTTCCTCCAAAATTTCAGGGTGATTTGTTGCACAACAATTATGCGCAAATGCAATTGATTGCAGATGCTTCCGACCCAAACACCGCTAATACACTGACTCATTACGCAACCGCAATCATTCATGATTACCAGCAATCACTGAATCAAAACAAAGATTTGTCTTACACAATCACCACTAATTTGCGCATGCTCTACAATCCGGAATTAAAATCTTCCTACAGTTTTGTACCGGGGGTAATGGCTTTAGTGCTCATGCTGGTCTGCGCCATGATGACATCCATTGCTATCGTAAGGGAAAAAGAATTGGGTACTATGGAGATCATTCTTGTTTCACCATTAAAACCTTTCCGAATTATTATTGCAAAAACAATTCCTTACCTAGCAGTTTCGATATTTAATATTGCCTGTATTCTTTTGCTCAGCGTTTATGTTCTCGGAGTGCCCATAAATGGGAGCCTTGTATTGCTGGTATTGGAAAGCATTTTGTTTACGTTTACCGCACTTGCAATAGGCATATTAATTTCCAATGCCGCTTCCACACAGCAAGCTGCCATGTTTACATCGCTGCTGAGTTTGTTTTTACCAACACTTTTATTCAGTGGCTTCCTGTTTCCTTTAGAAAGTATGCCCCTCCCCTTGCAGATAATTTCAAATTTAGTTCCGGCAAAATGGTTTTATATAATCGTGAAATCTATAATGATAAAAGGCCTTGGATTTGCGGCAGTGTGGAAAGAAACCTTGATTTTGGTGGGCATGACTTTGATCTTATTAGGTATCAGCATCAGAAACTTTAAAATCAGGTTGGCATGAGGGTACTCAAATTTTTATTACAAAAAGAGTTCCGGCAAATCTTCCGCGACCCCTCAATTTTCAGGGTGTTGTTTATTGCACCCATTGCACAATTGATCATACTACCACTGGCTGCAAATTATCAAATTAAGAATATTAATCTCTCAGTTGTTGACCATGACCATTCCCAATATTCACAAGTATTGATACATAAAATTGTCTCCTCCGGATACTTCAGACTGAAAGATTATAGTGGCACATTTCAACAAGCCTTACAATCAATTGAAAGCGAGAAAACAGACCTGGTGTTGGAAATTCCAAACCATTTCCAAAGAGATCTTATCAGAAATAATAAGGCTGATTTATTTGTGGCAGCCAATGCTATAAATGGAATAAAAGCCGGACTGGGCTCAGCTTATATGCAACAGATCATACAGAATTATAACCAAACCGTACGCACGAAATGGATTCAATTTCCTCGTTTTAATCCGCAACCAATCATTGATGTAGAATATTCTAACTGGTACAATCCAAACATGAACTACCCCTATTTTATGGTACCGGGAATACTGGTAATGCTCCTCACAATTATCGGTTCTAATTTTGCCGCGCTTAATATTGTAAAGGAAAAAGAACTGGGAACCATTGAACAGATTAATGTAAGCCCGATAAAGAAAACTTATTTTATTTTGGGTAAATTAATTCCTTTTTGGATCCTGGCTCTTGTCGTTTTAACAGCGGGCCTCCTCATCGCATGGCTTGTGTATGGCATCATTCCTTTAGGCCATTATATTACCATCTATATTTTTTCAGCAATTTATTTATTGGCCATCCTTGGTTTAGGATTGCTTCTGTCCACTTATGCTCAAACACAACAACAATCATTTCTTGTGGCATTTTTTTTAATAATGATTTTTAATTTAATGAGCGGCCTGTTTACACCAATTGAAAGTATGCCGCATTGGGCGCAGGTAATTACCTGGTTCAATCCTGTTTCTTATTTTATAGAAGTAATGCGCATGGTGATACTCAAGGGAAGTGGACTTGCAGATATAAAGAATCAAATTTTTGCAGTAATTGGCTTTGCTGTTTTCTTTAATGGATGGGCGATTTTAAATTATAGGAAAAGGAATTAAGAGATATGCTTTGCATAATATAACTGATCGGGGATGCAAAGAAAATTACCCTTTTTAAAAATCCACGCGAAACAAACAAATGAATACGAATCCGGATTCGTTCTACTCCGCTGGCATCTTTGAGAGCTAACATAATTTTCCTGCATTTATAATAAAAAATAACTGATCACAATCATTTTATTTCACGACGCACAACATGTTTTTGCGGATACGTCCACCCTATTTTTGCTAAAAAAATATGAAAAACATATTAGTCCCCATTGACTTTTCTGATGCTTCATTGAATGCAATTAGCTATGCGGCGTTTTTAGCAAATGCACTTGATAGCAAAGTTTCCCTATTGCATGTGTATTCGGGCACCTCAGCATACGACGAATCTTCAGAGGCAACCGTATTTGACTCTGAAGAAGAATTAGAGGCGGCGAATGAAGTGTATCTTAAAAAACAAATTGATATCATTGCGGGGAAATATACAGTGAAAATAGAAACCAAAGTGATTAAGGGAAATCCGGAAAATGTTATAAGGGATGAGGCAGGAAAAAGCGATGTAGATTTGATCGTGATGGGCATGAAGGGCAAAGGTCAAAGCAATTCCATCTTTGGCAGCACCTCCACTTCAATGATTGATAAAACATCCATTCCGCTCCTGATAGTCCCCTTCAATGCTTCCTATAAAACCATCGATACCATTACACTTGCATCCGATTTTAACGATGAAAAACTTTCCAGCAATTTTCCAATTCTCCAGAAATTCATTTCCGGTTTTAATCCTTTTATACAAATTTTAAATGTTCAGAAAAAGAATTCTGACTTGACAGCAAAACTGATTGCGGAAAAAATGAAGATCGGTTTGCAATGGGATAAATACAATTATTCTTTCAACATCATTGAGAAGGACGATATCGAAGAAGGAATTAATAATTTCATGGAGAGGCACCCTTCTGACTTGCTGATAATGGTAGCCAGAAAGCGCAATTTTATTGGGAAGGTTTTAGGGTTATCTCACACTAGAGAAATGACCGGGCAGGCAAAAATTCCACTGCTGATTTTTCACGAAGCATAAGGAACGGATTTTTAAAGTCAATTTTGTAAATCCCTTTAATTTCTTATCAAAAAAATATGTGACTCCCATCAACAGCAATGACAACAATCATTTCGTTCGGGTAGAACCGTCATGCCTTGTCGCAAAAAAATCCAGCAAAATATTCTTCACACAATAATTTTATTCTACAACACAAGTTTTATGCGAACACGGAAAAAGAGGAGAAAATATTTTTTAAATTTTTTTCCAAAAAACCTTTGTTGCAATTACCTAAATCCGGAAGATGTATAAACCCTTAGAAGATGCCGTAGGCTTGGTTCAATCAAACAGTAATATTTTTATTCAGACGGCGGCAGCAGCTCCTCAACAATTAATAAATGGACTAACCGCTAGAGCTCACGAACTAAAGAACATAACAATTTATCATCTGCACACTGAAGGAGAAGCACCTTATGGAGCGCCGGAATATGCAGATACATTCAATATAAATTGTTTTTTTATCGGAGCTAATTTACGAAAAGCAGTAGAGGAAGGACGGGCTCAATACATCCCCATGTTCCTCAGCGAGATACCCGCGTTGTTTAGAAAAAAAATAATCCAAATTGATTATGCATTCATACATATTTCCCCACCGGATGCGCACGGATACTGCTCTTTAGGCGTATCGGTTGATATTGCACCGGCAGTATTAGAGACCGCAAAATTTATAATTGCCCAGGTAAATCCAAACATGCCGCGCACGCATGGTGGAGGTTTTATTCACACAAGTAAAATAGCCGCGATGGTGCAGGTAGATGATGAGTTACCTGCTATCGTGATAAACAAACCCAGCGACTTGTATTGCAAAATTGCAACGCATGTTTCATCATTGATAGAGGATGGCGCTACATTGCAAATGGGTATAGGCAACATTCCCAATGCGGTGCTAAGTCTGTTGGGAGATAGAAAAAAATTAGGGATTCATACAGAAATGTTTTCTGATGGAATTATTGATTTAATTGAATCAGGAGTAATAACCGGCGAATTGAAAAGGAAGCATCCGTTTAAAATTGTTTCCTCATTTATGCTTGGTACCAAACGGCTTTATGATTTTGTAAATGATAACCCGCTCATAGAAATGCTTGACATTGCTTATGTAAATGACACGCATGTGATAAGGCAAAATCCAAAAGTAACTGCGATTAACAGTGCCATAGAAGTAGATATCACCGGGCAGGTTTGTGCGGATTCTATCGGAACAAAAATGTATTCAGGAGTCGGCGGCCAAATGGATTTCATGAGAGGGGCTTCGCTATCAGAAGGAGGGAAAGCAATCATTGCACTTCCTTCTACTACATCAAAAGGAGAAAGCAAAATATCAGCAATATTAAAACCAGGATCCGGCGTAGTTACCACAAGGGCCCACATACAATATGTAATTACAGAATATGGTATTGCGTATTTGTATGGTAAAAATCTGAAAGAAAGAGCAAAAGCATTAATCAATATTGCGCATCCACAATTCAGGGAAGGCCTGGAAAGAGAAGCGTTTGAAAGGTTTGGCGGGTTGTAATTACAATTTATTAAACGAATCCGGCTGTGGTAAAATATAGTTACAAATTTTTAGCCAGGCAGTTTTTAGTTCGTTTAAACATTTGATCCGCTTTCAATTTTAGCCCAGTAAACACACGAGCCTGATGGTTTTATTGGCCCTTTAATTAAGGAACAAGTACCACATTCGCTTCCCTCTTTTGATGGAATAAAAAGTGCACAAAGTTTGCATGTTTTGCTTTGAACAGTACTAACCTCAACATAGTTGAGCTTTTTTCGTGTTGCTAAATCATCATCAGATAGACCAGACAAATCATCGCAAGATGTACCGGATTTTTTTTCATTTTTACTTTCGTTGCTCTTGCTATTTTCAATACCGGAATCACAGGAATTTAATATCACTCCCATACCTATAAAGGCAGGAAAAAAGGAAGCTGTTTTTTTGAAAAAATCTCTCCGGGACTTGTTTGTCATTTAGTGAGTTTAATAAATTATAAAAGTTTTATGATTGGTTTCGTTAACGAGCCCGAAAATAAATAATGCGTCAGTGTTTCAAAAAACGACTTTGTAACTTTTTATTTTTTACCAATAAGTTTTAAGTGTCTATGTTATAATGTTTGCTGAATATTATATGAATGGGAAACCGGAATATTTAAATCATATACTTTGTTTATAAGAGTCTGCATCTCCGATTTCAAAGCAGATTCTTTAGGTTTATTTGTAAGGTATATAGCAAACACATTTTTGAAAAAATTAAAATTATCACTCTCCTTTTCGTCAACGAGAATTTTATCAAAAATTTTCTTGACCACATCCATATCTCCTTTATTTGAATCCTCGTTAAGGTGCGAAAATTCAACATATTTTATGATCCTCAAATCTCTTTCTATTTTCCAATAATCATCAAATAGGCTTAGTATCCGCTTAGCCTGCAGATACTGGGGCGTTGATGTAAAGCGAGAAAGATTGATCCCTTTTGCAAAGA
>JBDSHT010000116.1:0-13447 GCA_039918315.1 Ginsengibacter sp.
GAAGAAGTATCTCAAAAAAAGAATCCAACTCATTGAAAGTAAGTTCTACTCTTCACAGGATATTTAAAGAAAGTGTTTTCGTAACATTCACTGATTACTTGTCTTTCGGAGTGTTATTTCTTATCACGATTTTCATCAATAAATTTTATGACACCAGTCAACTTGGTTTATTTACACTGATATATACCATAGCCCAAATTACAGTCATGAGCTTTGGCTCAGGCTTCAGTGGTATTTTACGAAGAGATGTTTCTATTGATCCTTCTCTTTCTACCTCGTACATCAGCAATCTTTTAAAAATCCGTGGATCCGTCGTTTTATTATCGCTTTTTTTTGCGGTCATCGGCAGCTATTTTTTGGTAGAAAACAAATCCGGATTTATTTATTTCCTCTTCCTGATGATACTGGCGAAAGGATTTGATTTGGGCAATGAAACTTTTTACACAACCTACCAATCCATTCATGCTATCAGACGTTTCACTTTTATTAAATCTGCCAATTTTATTTTACTCGGTTTAATTGTAGGAGTGGTTTGTATTAATCGTTTGCCAGTTCACTATATCTATGAAGCACATGCTTTAGTTGCAGTTAGTTTTTTCGTGTTCAACGGATTGTTTTATCATAAAAAACAGGAACCAATAAAGGCGACTATTTTTAAAAGGAATACGCTTACCAAATATCTTTTGGTAGAGACCTGGCCCTTGTTAGTCAACGCCGTTTTTTTTCAACTTTCTTCAAGAATAAGCATCATCATTATTGAAGTGCTTAATGGTACAAGAATGCAGGGAATGTACTCTTTGGGCATTACGATTATTGGCGGCCTTACTGCTTTTGCCAATTCCATTAGCATTGTTTTATTCCCTTACCTGACGGTTACTTATAAAAATAATTTCAAACGATTATGGCCAAATGTAAATAAAGTGATCCTTGCTTTTTTGGGTTGTGCCATATTATTGGTAATTGCTTTTAATGCAGCGCTACCCATTATTTTACAGTACGTGGGACACCTACCGCCCGAAGCGCCCAAAGTCTTCAGTATTTTATCCTGGGGAATCATTCCGGTTTTCTTAACCGCATTAACCGGCTATCTTTTTACCATTATGGGCAAGCAGTTGCAAGGCATGTATGCTTCCGGAATTACTTTAGTGATTAACATTACCGGGTTTTATTTTTTATCGAGATACTATAATATTATTGGTTCGGCGTATGCCTTTATTCTGTGCCAGAGCATTTCTTTTTTGGTTATGTATTTTTGGGCTTATTCAATCATTAAGCGCAAGCGATCACTGTAAATTTCTTTTTCTTATCCTGATCAAATTGGTCTTATGATTTAATAAAATCAGGAATGAAATATAGAAAGGCATAAAAATAGTTTTGTACCGGATTATGGTACCAAAATTAAAAGTGGTGAGTCCGATTACACTGGCAAAAACTAAAGCAAAGACAAGGCAAAAAAGTATCAGTGTATCATCATGAAGAACTTTCAATAAATTAATTATTCTACTTTTTATAATCACAAACACTGTAAGCAGTAGCAATAAAAAATTTTCCAGACCGGAGATAAACGTCAGCAGTTTTTCGGATTCCCAAATGAACGGCCTGAACAAAACTGTACCAATGGAAGTTGGGATTTCCTGTAATAGGCCCGCTAAACTAGGGTCAATATTTCCTATTTTAAAATTGGCTCCTGAATCTGTATTTTCATAATTGTGCTGCATTTCTTGTATTTTATCTACAATAAAACCTGCCGTATAATTATCAGCAGCGTGGGTTATAAAATTTTCGGTATTCAGAATTATAATTAATGTCACGATAAAAATGCTGACCAAAGCCACCCTTACTTTCAGTGGTTTTAGAGAGAAGAAAAGATAGATGATTCCAACAAGGCCCAGGGTAATCAATATTACTAAAATGATATAGGATTTAATAAACCAGATTACAATACCGCATACAAATATCAACAGGAAATATTTTATTTGATGGTTGCGAAAAACAAAAACCTGGTACACCGAAAAGAATAGCCAGCCAAAGGCGGCGAGGCATATCGTATCTTTTGAAATTCCTGAACACCAAAAAACAATTGAGGGGAGATAAAGTATGCTCCACGCCAGCAGTCTTTTTTGAGTAGGGTACTTTAATATAAAAACTTTGTAAATAGCCCACACTCCCGTGAAAGAAATCAGTGAAAAAAGAATGGTAGTAGTTATGTATGTATTTGCAGACAAGAAAGTGATGAGGGTAGTGAAGCGGATGGTAGCAACTGTGTTCGAGTTGTAAAAATTGTGGATTACAAAATTTACCGAAGGATCGTAGAGTTGCCTAAGATTTGAAGCATCATTAAACAGGAACCGAATGTTCGAAGGACTTTTTAAAATATGGCCATGGAGAATTCTGGCTTCATCAAAATAAATCAATGAGTCTCCGGTACCATAATAGTATTGAAATATGAGTGCAGAGGCTATTCCACCTAATATCTTCAAAGAAAAAGAAATGAAATAAATCCGATTGGAAGAGGGGTCCGGATTTGCCTTTTTTCTAAAATAGTAAACTACAGCAAATGCAGCAACACAATAAAAAGGTAACAAGACGTAGTCGATCAAATGTATCACCTGCATAAAACCCAATTTCCGCCGAAAAGTACATTTTTTTAATCATTTAAAATAGTGTCTGATTTTATCAATTGGTATTTAAAAGAAATTTTAATATTAAATACTGAGGCATTAACTTTAATTCGATGGATGAGAAAATTGCATATTGAATTTGAACTCAATTATTTTGTTGAAGTCACACTGCAATCTTACTACCAAAAAAACGTTTTAACTTACTACCAATATTCGATCCCCAAATAATTTTTAATGTCGGAATACATCATACAAGCCCAAAACAAATTTTCTTTAGGTTTAAAAGAACTCTGGCATTATCGTGAGCTTTTTTATTTTTTTACCTGGCGGGATGTGAAAGTAAAATACAAACAAGCTGTATTAGGAATTCTTTGGGCCATACTACAACCGCTGGTAATGATGATCATGTTCACCATCATTTTTAGCAAGGCCTTAAACGTAAGCAGCGATGGAATTCCGTATCCTGTATTTGCGATCAGCGGATTATTGATCTGGAATATTTTTAGCAATGGCCTGATGAACAGCGCCAACAGTATGGTGTCCAACGCCAACATCATAAAAAAAATATATTTCCCAAGACTTATAATTCCAATGAGTGCGATCCTCACCGCTCTTGTAGATTTTTTCTTTGCATTAATTATTTATGCAGGGGTACTCATCTATTACCAACAGGAAATTTCTTTTTTAAAATTATTTTTATACCTGCCGTTAAGTATCCTCATTACTATCGTAACCACTTTTGGACTCGGCACTTTTTTAGCAGCACTGAATGTGAAGTTTAGAGATTTTCAATACCTGCTTCCCTTCATGATTCAATTTTTATTATTTGCCAATCCTGTTTTATATTCATCAAAAGCATTTACCAATCCATGGATTAATGCGATCATGCGAGCCAATCCAATTGCTTCAGCCATTCAACTTTGCAGAAGTATTTTTACCGGACAGGTAGTGGACTGGCAGGCTGTTGCCACCGGAAGTGTGGTTGCTGTTGTATTATTATTGGCAGGCGTTTACACTTTTAGAAAAACAGAATCCTATTTTGCAGACTTAGCATAATGAAACCAATATTAGAAGTACAACATATTACCAAGCGATTTAAAATTGGAGCAAAGCAGGAGAGGTATCTTTCTCTCAGGGATGCACTTGCCAATCCTTTTAAGAAAAAGGAAAGCAAAACAGAGAACACGTTTCTTGCTTTAGATGACGTGAGTTTTGATGTATATCCCGGTGAAAGTATTGGTATCATTGGTAGAAACGGAGCAGGCAAAAGTACCTTACTAAAAATACTGAGTAAGATCACTCCTCCTACAAGCGGTAAAATAATCGGTCGTGGCCGCATCGCCAGCCTGCTTGAAGTGGGTACCGGTTTTCATCCAGAATTGAGTGGACGCGAAAACATTTTCATGAACGGCAGCATTTTGGGAATGCGCAAATTTGAGATCGACAAACATTTTGATTCCATTGTAGATTTTAGCGGTGTAGAAAAATTTCTCGATACACCACTTAAAAGATATAGCAGTGGTATGCAACTTCGTCTGGCCTTTGCTGTTGCTGCTTTTTTGGAACCTGAAATATTAATTATAGATGAAGTGCTTGCCGTAGGTGATGCAGAATTTCAAAAGAAATGTTTGGGTAAAATGGATGAAGTAAGCAAGAGTGGAAGAACAGTTTTATTTGTGAGCCATGATCTGAGTGCGGTCTCAACCCTTACAAAAAAATCAATTTTTTTGGCTAAAGGAAAGGTGATACAGTTTGGAGATACTCCTGCAATTATCCAGGCGTACTCTTCTAATTTGATGCAAACGAATGAGCATGTGGAGCCTCCAATTCCAGGAAGCCCATGTGTTACAAAAGTTGAAATGGTTACCTCGGAAGGTGGTATGTTGCAGGGTAATGATAAAATTTTATCTATTCATTTTCAAATCGAGTTGCCTCGTGATCTGGATGGGATGGCTCTTTCAATTCAAATTTTCAATCACTTAAATCAGCCTGTGACTTACAATTGGTATTTTGATGAAGGTGATTTTATAAAAAGAAAAAAGGGAGTTCACAATTTATCTATCCAGTTTCAAAACATAAAATTGTACCAGGGAAATTATTTTCTGCGTGTGCACCTGGCAGAGACATTAACTAAAATAAAGTTCCAACAATTTGATTGCTGTCCTTTTGAAATTGTGATGATTGATAAAGCCGCGCCGGAATGGGGATGGCAAAATAACGTTTGCCAATACATTGAAAAAGGAGAGTGGGTTGCCTAAATTAATTTAAAGATGAGAACTGAACATAGTGAACGGCTTACGAATACGAATATCAATAAATTCAGCCTGCATTATTTACATTACAAACCTTTTCACAGGGACTTGTATCGGGCCATACGCGACTACGCCAAAGGAAATGTGTTGGATATTGGTTGTGGTAACAAACCTTATAAGGACATATTTGGAACTCAAATATCCAAATATGTAGGTTGTGATATCATGCAATCTCATTTGAATAAGGTGGATGTTTTGTGTGAAGCGAATAACATTCCTGTTGACAGTTCATCTTTTGAAACCGTATTTTCTACTCAAACCATTGAGCATGTGGAAGATCATCAGGGTCTTGTAAATGAAGCATTTCGTCTGTTGAAACCAGGAGGGTATTTTATTGTGGCCGGTCCTTTTGTTTGGCCACTGCATGAAGAGCCTTACGACTTTTTCCGTTTTACGAAACATGGCTTTAAATATATTCTCGAGAAGGCTGGTTTTGAAATGGTAGAAACTCTTCCGAATGGTGGTATGTGGGCCACATCCGGCCTTGGACTTATACACTCATTTTCTCATAGCAAAAGCAAGAATTTTATTGTTCGCGGAATGCGCTTTGTTTTTTTTAAACTTCGCTTTCTTTGGATTATCAATTCTATTTTTTCATGGCTGGATAAGGTTGATTACAATCCGGTGAATACTATTAACTATGTTGTGGTTGCAAAAAAGCCTCAAGTAAATTTGCATTTGTAATTCAATTAACGAATTTCAAATACTTGTAAAAACGTTATCATGATCAATCAATTTATTAATAAATTACCCTTTGCAGATAAGGCTATTTTTTGGACGGGCAAATTTTTTAACAGGATCGGTAATTTATTTTTGTCTTATAAGGATTACAAATTCTGGCAACCCCATTTTAACCGGCTGGTACGCAACCACGTTAAAGTACAGTCCGATGGAAAATTGCTTCAATACTATTTTAATGATTTAAATATTTACAGCAGAATTTATTCAAGCGATTCGAAGGTTTTCGATCTTGTGATGTTGGACGAAGAATACAAAGCGGCTACCGATATATTTTTATTGAATAATATTCCTCTCAATAATTGTATGGATCTTGGTAGCAATATCGGACTCACCTCTTTGTTCGTAAAAAAACTATTCCCGGATTGCAAGGTTGTTGCTCTGGAACCTGATGAAAATAATTTCCTGATGATTCAAAAAAACGTCGAAGCCAATCACCTCACAAATGTCCATTTGGTAAAGGGTGGCGTGGGGAAAAGAGACTGCTTTTTAGTGGACGATGGTGGTATCAGGAATAGAATGGAATGGTCCTATTCTTTTAAAGAAGTGGAAGAGCCGACAGGTATTGTCTCTTATTCAATTAATACCCTGATGAAAAATTTCTCGTTTGATGAAATAGATTTTTTAAAAATAGATGTTGAGGGAGCTGAGAAAGAAATTTTTTCGGATGAAGCAGACATGTCATTCTTACAAAAAGTGAAGGTTATGGCTTTAGAAATTCATGACGAATTTAATATCCGTAGTAAAATATATTCCATTCTAAGAGAAAATGATTTTATAATTTTTAATAGTGGGGAAACAACTATTGCGGCTAAAAGAAAGCTGTTTCAATAATTGAAAACTAAGCGCAGCAAAAATGAAACCTTTGTCACCCAAAATTTCCATTATAATCCCTTGTTACAATCATGGCCAATATTTAAAAGAGGCCATAGAAAGTGTGGATCGTTGTGAGGATAAAGATTTGTATGAAATCATTATAATGAATGATGGATCAACAGATCCGGATACAATTAAAATTTTGCAAGGTCTCATCGATGAAGGGTATCATGTCATCAATCAAAAAAATCAAGGCTTAGGGGCGGCAAGAAATAATGCGATAAAAGAGGCAAAGGGCGAATATATTTTGCCGCTGGATAGTGATAATAAAATACGACCGGAATATATTTATAAGAGTATAAAGATTTTAGATGAGCAGCCAGATATTGCTATGGTTTATGGGGATGCCCAATATTTTGGGGAGGAATCTGAAGTCTTCAAAGCAGGCGAATTTAATTTGCAGAATCTCATGTTGGGAAATTTTATTGATGCATGTGCCGTGTTCCGGAAACCAGCCTGGGAAAGGGTTGGCGGTTATGATGAACGAATGCCAGTGATGGGATATGAGGACTGGGATATGTGGCTCAATATGTCATTCAATAATTTTCGGTTCCATTATATTCCCGAAGTATTGTACGATTATAGGTTATTAAATAATTCTATGCTTCGGTCAATTGATGTTGAAAAGAAGAAGCAGGTATTCCAATATTTGGATAAAAAGTATAAAAATTTTTTAAACCTCAACCACTTAAATGAAACGCTTTTAAAAGTGGGGAACGCAAATAAAAAACTAGCATTTAAATTTTTGTTGACTTTGTATTTTCCAAGGCTGGGTAGTTTTTTAGTAAAAAAGGGAATCATTAAAAGCATGGATATTTTTTAAAACGCAATTCCGCTGCGTCAAAAACTTTTGCTTCACAAAATTATTTTCTGAAATGCCTGACGTTTCTATAATTATTATCAACTACAATACTTTCCAGTTAGCCTGTGCTTGTATTCAGTCGGTAATTGAACAAACGAAAGAAGTTTCCTATGAAATAATTTTAGTGGACAATGCCTCGGTCGAAAGTGATCCTTCATTGTTCATCGAAAAATTTCCTGATGTCAATTTGATTGTCAGTGAAAAAAATTTGGGATTCGCCGGAGGAAATAATTTGGGTTTACAACATGCGAATGCAGAGTACATTTTGTTGTTGAACAGCGATACGATTCTAATCGAGAACTCAGTTTTATTATCGTTGCAAAAGTTCAAGTCGCTGAATAATATTGGCTTTCTTGGAGTAAAATCCGTGTATCCTGATGGCCGGGTGCAGGACACGTGTTCCAGACTGCCGACGATTAAAAATATATTCTCGGATTTGTTTTTTTTACATCAAATATTTCCACACGTTAAACAATATTATAGGCTGGATAGAAACTTTTATCCCGATGCTGTTTGGGGTTGCTTCATGCTTTTCAAAAAGGATTTGCTGGCTCGATTTAAGGAAAAAAAATTAAACGATACTTTTTTTATGTATTGCGAGGACCTGCTCTGGTGCTGGGAAGCACGAAAAATAAACCTGAAAAATTATTATTATGCGGAAACGAAAATTATTCATTTAAACAAGGGGTCGCAAAATAATGAAGAGACCAGCGAGAAAATGAATTCATTATTGATGGAGAACAAAAGAAAATTGAAAATAATCATTAATGGAAAAATTGGAATTCTTTTTTATGACCTTCTTTCAAAAATTCTTTATTATCGTTCTAAATTGACGAAGAGAACCGGAGCCGTATTGAAAACATTATTTTTTTAATTGCGTTGACTACTATATTTTTTTAGCTAAAAAGTTCATGGATACTATTCTGTCCGATATTGAAGTAAGTGTTTTAATGCCTGCGTATAACAGGGAGAGCTATATCGAATCATCTATAAAAAGTATCCTTGATCAAACCTTTAAAAATTTTGAATTACTGGTATTAGATGATGGCTCAACGGATGGTACCATTGAAACGATACTTTCGTTCAACGATCCGAGAATCCGGTTAATTCGAAATGAAAAAAATCAGGGAATTGCTTTTAGTCGCAATAGATTATTTGAGGAAGCAAGAGGATTGTATTATGTGTTGCTGGATTCTGATGACATTGCAATGCCCAACAGGATTGAGTTGCAGATGAAATTTTTGAAAGAGAATAAAGACACATTACTGGTCGGAACTCCTTGCATTGCGATCGATCAAAACGGCGACTACATAAAATCAACATGGGCTTTTTTACAAAAACGGCCGACAGATCCGATGGAGATAAAGGCAACATTGCTTTTCAGAAATTGTTTTTATCAATCTTCTATAATGATCAATGCGCAATTACTGCGGGATGAAAAATACGATCTTGAATTTCCTCCGTTTGAGGACTTTGAATTTTGGGCAAGGCTTGCGTTGACTCACAATTTGGTAAACATGGAGACTCCTTTAATTGAATATCGGTTTCATCCCCAGAATATTAGTCATACTACTAATGAGCCTTTTAAATTTCAATTAAACAATACAATAATTTCCAGAGAATTCATTCATTATTTTAATTATCAGCCAACCGAACAGGAGCTTTTTGTACATGGTGTTTGGCAATTCTACAGTTATAAAGTAGGTTACGATTTTTTGAAAGAGAGCAGTGCCTGGTTGAAGAAATTGATGAAATTAAATGCAAGTAAATCGAGGTTTTCTGATAAGACTTTTCTCACGGTTTTAAAAAGAAATTGGTTCGATAGATGCTGGCATCATTTGAATAAAGGAAACGCTTTTACGGCCTGCTATTTTTTATTTTACTCACCAAGAATTTCATTAAACGATATGAGGTTGTTTTTGTATTTGGCTATTAAAGGAGTTTATATGGGAGTGACAGGGAAGAAATAAACTGGTATAATTCTGACTTAAAAATTTATAAAATATCTTTTCCTAGTGGAAAAAAAAACCATCATACATCTTATTTACAATCTTGGACGAGGTGGTGCAGAAACCATGCTGGTGCAGGTTTTAAAAGAATTAAAGGAATACAGGAATATTGTTATAATCCTTTTTGACGAAAATCATTTTAAAGAGGAATTGGAATGTGATAAACTGATTTGCTTACATCTAAAATCAATGCTTTCTTTTCCGGGGGCAGTTATTACGTTAAAGAAAATTATTAAAAAAGAGAATCCTGCTTTAGTGCATTCTCACCTTATTTGGCCAACGATGATGGCGAGATTGGCAACTCCAAAAAATATCCCTTTAGTTACTACCATTCACACTTCTGTTGCTACATCACTTGATTATAAACGCTGGTATATCAGGTTTCTGGATAAGGCGACTTACCGTTTTAGAAAGAGTATTATTTTGGTCGTTTCTAAAGTTGCATACCAGGAATATTTTTCGATCTTAAAATTAAAATCGTATCAATCTCATGTACTTCCAACATTTGTAAATGTTGAACGGTTTCAAAATCCATTGGGTATGCACAATCCCGGTCCTGTCTTTAAAGTTGTTGCGGTCGGGGCATTAAGCGCTCAAAAAAACTTTTCATTTTTAATAAATGCTTTTGCAAATCTCCCTGATAAAACTTTTGAACTTCATATTTATGGCAAAGGCGACAGGCAGGAATTATTGCAAAGCCAAATAGAAGAAACGGGTGCCAACGTTCTATTGAAAGGGCAGGTAAATTCCGTTCAGAAAATTTTACCGCAATATGATCTCTATGTGATGTCGTCTTTATTCGAAGGTTTTTCTCTAAGTGTATTGGAAGCGATGGCGATGCGGATACCTTTGCTGCTAAGTGATATTCCATCATTCAAAGAACAATGTGAAGAGAGTGCTTTGTATTTCGATTTGGATAAGCCTGCAAATTTTGTAGAGAAATTATTGCAATTAAAAAATGACAAAGAATTAAGGACAGAACTTGCGGGAAAAGCGTTTGAAAGAGTGATAAATAATTTTACACTCCCTCACCATCTTAAGAAATTAAGAGCAATTTATAAAAGTGCTATTGAGGAAAATGAATAAAATAAATAATTTAAATAAAGCGATATAAATGTGTGGCATAGCAGGATTCATAGATTTTAATAATAAATCAAATGCTGATATTTTAAAGGCATGCACTGATACACTTGAGCATCGTGGACCCGATGGAAGTGGGTATGAATTCATTCAAACAAACGATTGCCAGGTCGGACTTGGTCATCGCCGATTGAGCATTATCGATTTGAGCAATGCGGCAAGTCAGCCCATGTGGTATAAAAATCTTTGCATCATTTTTAATGGAGAGATTTATAATTATGCTGAAATAAAATTGACGTTGGAAAAGTTGGGGCATTCATTTTCTACACATTCAGATACGGAAATGATATTGCATGCCTGGGAACAATGGGGTGCAAAAATGTTAGAACATTTTATTGGGATGTTTTCATTCTCTATTTTTGATAATGAAAAAAATAAATTGTTTTGTTGCAGGGATCGTGTTGGTGTGAAGCCATTTATTTATTATTGGGAAGATGGTCTTTTTATTTTTGGCTCCGAATTAAAAGCGCTTGTAAAACATCCATCATTTCGCAAAGAAATAAATCTTGATGCCGCAGCGGCGTTTATGCAATACGGTTATGTTCCAACACCTCACTGCATTTTTAAGGATACTTATAAATTGAAACCGGGACATTATCTGGAGTTCGATATTAACAAATGCACGATTTCTACAGAACAGTATTGGAATGTTTATGATAGGTATAATCAGCCAACATTAAATATTAGTTTGCCAGATGCGATTGAAGAAACTGAAAAAATATTGACCAATGCTTTTCAGTATCGTATGGTGAGTGATGTGCCGGTTGGGGTGTTTCTTAGCGGTGGATACGATAGTACTTGTGTTACCGCTCTGTTACAAAAAAATAATTCTGAAAAAATAAAAACATTTACAATTGGTGTTCCGGATGGTGGGCTTAATGAAGCACCTTTTGCTAAAGAGATCGCGCAGCATTTAGGTACAGATCACACGGAATATTATTGCACACAAAAAGAGGCACTTGAAATAATACCTGAACTTTCTTTTTTTTATGATGAGCCGTTTGCTGACAGTAGCGCGATTCCTACTTCGTTGGTAAGTAAAATTGCAAGACAAAAAGTTACTGTAGCATTATCAGCCGATGGTGGTGATGAAATTTTTGCAGGATATAACAGGTATGAATATGTGACGAAGTATGGTAAAAAATTGCAGGCATTGCCGCCGTCATTGCGAAAAAAAATTGCAAATGTGATGGATAAAATCCCGGCTAATTCTATTCCGGTATTTAATAAAAAATACCTGTTCCATAGCCGGTATGAAAAGATAAAATCTCTTTTAAAGAATCCATCTGAAAAAAATATTTTGCTGAGTCTTACTCAGCAAATGGATGATGAAAATATTTCAAGATTATTTATCAATAAGGTCGCCACAGTTAGTACAGCTTTTGACAGCACTGAACTGAAACCGGAATTTTATTCCACGCTTTCCTATTTGATGGCGATTGATTACCAAACTTATTTGCCTGATGATATTTTGCAAAAGGTAGATCGTGCTACAATGAGTGTTGGCCTGGAAGGAAGGGAACCATTTTTAGATCATCGTATTATCGATTGGGCCGCACAATTACCCATGGAGTACAAATACAATAACGGTAACAAAAAGTTTATCATAAAAGAAATTGTCCATAAATATATTTCACCCAAAACAATGGACCGTCCAAAGATGGGCTTCGGTATTCCTGTGGCAGAGTGGCTTTCGGGACCATTGAAACATTTTGTAGATCAATATTTAGAAGAGTCTTTTGTGCAGAAGCAAAATATTTTTAATTACCAGGAAATTCAAACGCTCAGGAATTCGTTTTATAACGGTAAGAAAGAAAAGGCCGAAAAAATATGGTTTATTCTTATGTTTCAAATGTGGTATGACCGCTGGATGAACAACACTAATATTTAAAGTAACCAACTTGGCTGCAATAAAAAATGTATTATTTATTTCCTACGATGGGATGACTGATCCCCTGGGGCAAAGCCAGGTAATTCCTTATCTGGCAGGGCTCACGCGCTATGGCTATGAATTTACCATCATCAGTTGCGATAAGCCGGAAAATTATAATGCACACAAAAAAGAGGTTCTTGATTTGATTGAAAAATATCCAATTAAATGGCGAAGTATTCCTTATCATAAAAACCCTCCTGTACTTTCTTCTGTATATGATCTATATCAAATTAAAAAAGAAATCAAAAAATTACAGATGGTGAAGAATTTTGATATGGTGCACACAAGGCCCGGCCTGCCTACGTTAGCTGCGCTTTGGATGAAAAAAAAATACGGCACCAAATTTCTGAATGATATTCGTGGTTTTTGGGCTGATGAGAGAGTTGATGGCGGAATGTGGAATTTAAAAAATCCTTTGTATAAGAGAGTCTATTCTTTCTTTAAGAACCATGAATCAGAATGCCTTGAAAAATCGGATTACAATGTTTGCCTGACGCAGGCGGCCAGGAAGGAAATTCTTTCGTGGGAAAATATTTCCAACCAACCCGTAAAGATTGAGGTGATACCGTGTAGTGCCGATCTTGAACTTTTTAATCCTGATAAAATTGATGATGAATCAAAAGTGAAATGGGCAACAAAATTGAATATCAAAAATGATGATTTTGTTATCAGCTATCTGGGATCCATTGGTGGCTGGTATCTAACAAAAGAGATGATGCGTTTCTTTAAAATGTTTTTGGAAAAATTTTCTTCTGCAAAATTATTATTCATTTCTCCTCATCGTCATGATGAAATAAAAAACGCCGCTGTTTCTGCTGGCATACCTCTCGAAAATTTGATCATAACAAAAGCAAAGAGAAACGAAGTTCCCGTGTTACTTTCTTTTAGTAGCTATTCTCTTTTTTTTATAAAACCCTGTTATTCCAAGTTGTCATCTTCACCCACCAAGCACGGAG
>JBDSHT010000117.1:0-2920 GCA_039918315.1 Ginsengibacter sp.
CTGGTTCCTGTTATAGGAAATGTTTGCATGGACATGACGATGTTAGATATTACCGGACTCAAAGGAATAAAGGAAGGCGATGAAGTAATTGTGTTTGGAGAATTATTACTTATTGAAAATTTAGCAAAATGGTCCGATACGATTCCATATGAAATAATGACCAGCATTTCCCAACGTGTAAAAAGAGTTTATTTTGAAGAGTAGTGTGAACCCTATCTCCTGCTGGCTATCAACAAATTTAAATCTGTGAATTTAAGATCAAACCGCTCACTTAAATGAAAATTAGTGAGCGAACCTTTAAATAAATAAATACCACTCCGGATATTTATTTTATACCAAACAAGATTCTCAAAGCCTCCATCATCAGCCATTTCAAGCATCAAAGGCATTAATACATTACTGATGGCCTGCGATGCGGTTCTTGCAAAACCACTCGGAATGTTGGGCACACAATAATGGATCACATCATATTTTTTAAACACCGGAGAAGAATGACTGGTAATTTTTGAGGTTTCGAAACAGCCTCCATGATCGATACTAACGTCCACGATTACACTGCCCGGCCTCATCTTACTTACCATTTCTTCCGTTACTACCAAAGGTGTTCGCCCGCCTGATGCAGAAATAGCCCCCACCGCAATGTCACAAGTTTTTAATTGTTTGCCAAGAATGCCAGGCTCTATAACAGAGGTGTATAGACGCATTCCAATGTTATTTTGTAGCCGCTTCAAACGGTAAATACTATTGTCAAATATTTTTACACTGGCACCCATTGCCAGTGCTGTTCGTGCAGCTTGCTCGCCAACAATGCCTGCACCAATAATAATTACTTTGGTAGGTGGTATGCCGGATATGCCACCTACAAGAACTCCCTTTCCATTATTGGCATTACTTAAATATTGACCCGCTATCAACATAACAGCACTGCCCGCAATTTCACTCATGCTTCTCACAATTGGATTGTGGCCGCTGTCGTCTTTTAAGTTTTCAAAACTTAGTGCCGTAATTTTTTTCTCCATCATCTTTTCAAGAATCTCACGCTTCATTGCTGTGACGTGAATGGGAGAAATAATAAATTGATTGGGCTTGAGAAATTCTATTTCGTTTTCGCAAACAGGTGCACTCTTTACCAAAATATCACATTCAAAAACATCTTTTTTAGACATCGTAATTTTTGCACCGGCATCACTGTAATCCTTATCAGAATAGCTGGCACCTAATCCGGCTTTGCTCTCCATTAAAACTCTGTGGCCGTTTGCGACTAACACGCTTACCGCATCGGGAGTGAGCGCAATCCTGTTTTCCTGGAAAGATGTTTCTCTTGGAATACCAATAAATATTTCAACACCCTTTGGTTTTACATCGAGGGTTTCTTCCAGAGTTTCGTAAGTGAATGATGGAGATACAAAAGGTTTTGAGGATGCCATGGATATAATTTACGAATGAAATAGTTTCATAAAAATAAATTTTTATCGGGAAGTTGTACAATCAATTTTCTTTGATCATTTTCCAGGATTTCAAATGAACAATATACTGTGTTCGCCGGAAAAATATCGGGTACCATTTCCGGCCATTCTACAAAACAAATTTCTTTACTGTAAATGCAATCATCCACACCTGCATCGATCGCTTCATCTTCACTTTTAATTCTATACAAATCCATGTGATAAATTATTTTACCATCACCGGCTCTATACTCCTGGATGATAGAATACGTGGGAC
The DNA here is from genome assembly GCA_039918315.1 of Ginsengibacter sp. Taxonomy (GTDB): domain Bacteria; phylum Bacteroidota; class Bacteroidia; order Chitinophagales; family Chitinophagaceae; genus Ginsengibacter. Next base: position 1,723 of record JBDSHT010000117.1, read on the forward strand.
TGGAAACCCTTTCTGTAACGCCTAATTCTTCGCAAACAGCATTGATAAAAGTCGTCTTTCCAGCACCTAAATCACCACTGAAAGCAATCACTTTATATTCATTTATCAATGATAAAAATTGTGTTGCTGCTGCTTTCAATCTATCCAAAGAAAAAATAATCTTCTCCGTCTTTTTCATACCCATCAAAATTTCATTTACAAACTTTTGCAATTTAAGTTGAAAAAAAATAAATCTATAACCCGGGTTTTATCCGATATCAATTATTTAATTTTTACGATTACCATTCAATGCAGGATCGATAATTTTACCAGATGAACGAGCCGGAGGAAATTTTGAAAAAATATTGGGGCTACGACAAGTTCAGGCCATTACAAAAAGAAATTATTCTTTCCGTTATTTCCGGAAATGATACGCTGGTACTGATGCCCACAGGTGGTGGTAAATCTCTTTGTTTCCAGGTTCCCTCTTTATTACATGATGGTATTTGCCTGGTGATAAGTCCTTTGATCGCTTTGATGAAAGACCAGGTTCAAAGCCTGAAACTAAAAGGAATTCCTGCACTTTCTATTTATTCAGGAATGAGTTTTATGGAGGTGAAAAAAACTTTGGAAAATGCAGCTTATGGAAATTTCAAATTTTTATACGTTTCTCCTGAAAGATTAGAAACGGAATTATTCCTGGAGTATTTATCTGTAATCAAAGTAAATCTAATTGCCGTAGATGAAGCACATTGTATTTCGCAATGGGGCTACGATTTTCGTCCTCCTTATTTACGAATTGCAGCATTGAGGGAGCATTATCCAGAGGTGCCGATATTGGCGCTCACGGCTTCAGCAACCGTGGAGGTACAAAACGACATTTGCAATAAATTAAATTTCAAAGAAAATTTCAGGGCTTTTCAACAATCATTTGAAAGAGCCAATCTTTCTTACAGTGTCTTCAATCTGTCTTCAAAACAAAACAAACTAATTACGATTTTAAAAAGAGTGCCGGGCTGTGGAATTGTGTATTGCAAGAGCAGAAAAAGAACGAAAGAAATTGCAGAGCTTCTAACTTTAAATAAAATTAGCTCCGATTTTTATCATGCCGGACTTACACATGAAGATCGAAACAGGAAACAGGATGAATGGATCAATAACAAGATTCGGGTTATCGTTTGTACCAATGCTTTTGGCATGGGAATTAACAAGCCCGATG
>JBDSHT010000118.1:0-4788 GCA_039918315.1 Ginsengibacter sp.
CCATCGGGTGCTATTTTCACTTCCACATTTGCAATCAAAGGGCCAACCGTACCAAACATCCTTCCTTCTTCTTCAAAGCGATTAACACTAATAACAGGTGATGTTTCAGTAAGACCATATCCTTCCATGATCGGAATACCTGCAGCAGTAAAAATCCGTATAAGCCTTACCTGGCAAGCCGCACCGCCGCTTATTATGCATTTTAATTGTCCTCCCAAAGCGTCTCTCCATTTGTTGAAAATCAATTTATTGGCCAAGGATAATTGCATATTATAAAATAAGCCCTGGTTTTTATTGATCTCAAATTTGGTAGCAAGTCCGTGAGCCCAGAAGAATAATTTTCTTTTGACACCGGGTAGTTCTTCACCTTTAAACATGATCTTTTCGTACACTTTTTCCAGTAACCGGGGTACCGTTGTAAATAATTGAGGCTTTATTTCTTTTAAATTATCGGCAATAGTATCCATGTTCTCTGCAAAATATATTGACGTTCCCTTGAACAAATAAAGGTAGCTGACCATGCGCTCGAAGATGTGATTGAGCGGAAGAAAACTCAAGGCGGTCATATTATCTCCCGGAGGAAAACATGGTAAGCTATCCATAACATTGCTCAGAATATTCCGATGAGAAAGCATTACGCCTTTCGGCGTTCCTGTGGTGCCTGATGTATAAATGATGGTAAGAAGATCTTCATACTTTATCTTTTCAGAAATAGTCTTTACTTGTTGGATATTCTCATCCGTTGCCAATTCTAAAATCTCTTTCCAACTTTTAATGTTCGGGGATTTTTCAAATGAATAAATCTCCTTTAACTCGGGCAGACGGCTTTTGATGTTATTTATTTTCTCAAATAAAATTTCATCATTTACGAACATGAGCTTAACCTTCGAATCATTTAAAATAAATTCAAGTTCGGGTTCGCCAATAGTTGGATAAACAGGTGTAAGTACCGCTCCTATTTGCTGAACGGCCAGATCCAGCATGATCCATTCTGGCCGGTTCTTGGCAATTACTGCAATTTTATCTCTTCCCTCGGGTGTGCCATCGCCAATTCCAAAACCCATTTGCAACAAACCGGCACTTAATTTATTTACAATTTCAGCAACTTCTTTGGTTGAATATTCTCTCCATGCACCATTCTCTTTCCCGGCAAGCATCGTTCGTTCCGGTGCATCAGTAAGGTGTATATTAATGCAATCAAATAAGCGAGTAGGTTGTACCATAGCTGGAAAAATTTGTGTCAGTTTCAAAATAGTAAACTCCTTCTAAATTAATCAATAATAATAAACAATAAAGCCAATATTTTTCTATAGACTTTAGGGGCATATTATTAAAAATAATCTCCCACTATTTTTTCCAAAAGAATATAAAACTAAATGGGAATTCAGAAAATTTTGTGTGAAAATTTTTTGGTTGAAACGGAGAAAAAGAAAAGAGTAAAGGTTCCCTTAATGATAATACTGACCATCAGGAAGTTTAAAAACCCTTTCCTTCTGAAACGTACTGAAGGCAGCATATTCAGTAGAATGCGCGCCAACCCAATTTTGGTATGCAGGGAGATTTTGAGCGGCACCAAATATCCATTGGTTGTACGCGGGAAATATTCCTTTGGTCAGCATTTCTTCCTGTACCTGAAAAAGTTTAAAAGGAAATTTTTGAGAATAATCTTTAGTCCAATCCAGAATAAAACGGGTTCTTATCATGGTGAGGGATTCGGGATTTATACCATTCCTTACCACACTATTCTGCTTATTCATGGTAGATAAAAAAGCAATTTCAAACGCACCTTTTCCCTTGGTATCACCCACCACATCTATGTCTGCAAAAAGCTTTTTATATCCATCCAATAACATGGTTTTTATTTCCGCTGCGCGGGATGTATAAGAATCAAGATTCAGAAAAATTTCACCGTAAATAAGGCTCCAAACTTTGTCTTTAGTCAGGTAATAAAATTTGCAGGCATTGTAATAATTGTTTGCATAAGAAGGATCTTCTTTCATTCCCTTTTCCCATTGCTGAATGGCAGAATAATCCTGGTAAAGCCACAAGAGTTCACCATAATCATTGTAAATGGGGCCGCTTTTTGGGAAAACTTTCAGCGCCTTTTTATACAATTTATCAGCTTCCTTTACCTGTCCCATCGACTTGTAGATCATGCCTGCAATCTGAAAACTCTGATCGTCTGATTTGTATTCGTCCAGAAAAGGTTTAATAACTGCAATCGCTTTGTCATTTTCTTTTTGTAAATAATAATCAAAGGCAAGATCCTTAGCAATCTCAATATTATTCGGATTCATTTTCAATGCCCTCACCAGTATGATCGATGCATTCGCATAATCACCCTGGCGCATAAATACTTTAGCGTTCGCATGAAGTTTGTCAACATCCTCCTGCTGTGCAAAAACAGCCACTGTGCTTAAACATAGAATTGTCGCAAATAAAATATTTTTCATGAATTTATTTTCTTTATCCGTCCTGTTTTTGCAGACGCTTACAATTTCCGATAAGATTGATATCGAGTATTCCAAATCGTTCGGGGTAAAGATAAAATACTTTATCACCCAATAACCTTATAGAAAACAAAATTTTATTACATTCATTAAAATATTCTTTCCAAGATTAACCAGTTCGCTTTCAAAAAATACTTAAATCCAAACATCATAAAAATTACTGCCACTTCGTTATTACTTTTTATTTGACACTTAAAAAAATGTTTTCATGATATTAAACCTTGCGGGTTTTATGCGGTCATTGATTTCGCCGGATTATTTCTTTTACAATTAAACCAGCTACATGCACGAAAAGAAATTAATAAACATTTCAATACCGGAAAAAAAAGCGAGTAGCCCGCTAATTCCTTCTGCTTCCCAACGCGGCACCACAGGCATCAAACCGTATGCAGGTCAGTGGTCACGAAATGATGCGTTACATCTGGCACGTCGAACTTTGTTTGGTGCTACTACAGAAGATGTCAGTTTTATTTCCTCAATGAGCATGAGCCAGGCTGTGGATTATCTGCTTATAAAACCGGCAACGCAGCCACCACCACCGCTTAAGACGTATTCGAATTCTGCCACAGCAGGCGATCCCGATGCGGATATTCCGCAAGGAAGTACCTGGGTAAATATCAATACCACTGATGGTGCTATTAACGGAAAACGGAGACTAAGTTTTAAAAACTGGTGGATGGGTCTCTTGATAAACCAGGAAAGAAACATCGGGGAAAAAATGGTTCTATTCTGGCACAATCATTTTGCAACTGAAACCTCCGATATTGGAAAAGGAATTTGGTGCTACCAAAATAATGTCGCGCTTCGCACAAACGCATTGGGCAATTTTAAAGATTTTGTAAAAGGAATCACTACAGACGGTGGAATGTTGCGATACCTGAATGGATATCTAAATACCAAAAATGCTCCTGATGAAAACTTTGGACGCGAACTGCAGGAACTGTTCACCGTCGGAAAAGGAATTGATGGAGCCACGCAAACGTATTCTGAAGCAGACGTGAAAGCCGCTGCCCGCCTGCTTACGGGATGGACCGTTGATAACACTACCAATCTGGCAGTCTTTAATCCCAACAAACATGATACTGCCAACAAAGTGTTTTCTTCCTTCTACAAAAATAAAGTGATCACTGGACGCACAGGGGCAGATGCAGGCACACAAGAGTTAGATGACCTGGTAAATATGATTTGTGATGCGGATGAAACAGCTTTGCATATTTGCAGAAAGTTGTACCGCTGGTTTGTTTATTACGAGATCAATGATGCTACGGAGACAAATGTCATTGCGCCATTGGCAGAAATTTTTCGATCGAATAATTATGAGATCGCCCCGGTGTTATCTACACTTTTAAAAAGCGAACATTTTTTTGATCCACTTAACCAGGGGTGCCTTATTAAAAATCCAATGGATTTTATTGCAGGATTCAGCCGCACTTTTTCTTTACAATATCCTCCGGAATCAGATGTGACCAACAGTTATTTTATGTGGCAGTATATGCAAAACATCGGCACCACTTTACAGCAAAATATTGGTGATCCACCGGCTGTTGCAGGATGGCCGGCTTATTATCAATTGCCACAGATGCATGAGCTATGGATCAACAGTGACACGCTTCCTAAGCGAAATCAATTTTGTGACATTTTACTAAATGCAGGTTACACACGTGCCGGCAAAAAACTAAAAGTAGATCCTGTATTATTTGCACAATCATTGTCAAATCCCGGCGATCCAAATATATTAATTAATGAGTCTGTAGAATATTTGCTGGCAGTAACGCTTTCTGCGGATAGTAAAACACAAATAAAAAAAGACATTTTATTGGGTGGACAAATTTCGGACTACTATTGGTCAGATGCGTGGGCTAAATATATCAGTACACCGGCAGATGCCGCCAACACAGAAATTGTAAAATTCAAATTGTCCTCCCTCTACCATTATCTCACCAGCCTCGCAGAATATCAATTGAGCTAATAAAATCCAAACACTCATTCAAATGAAAAGAAAAGATTTTTTAAAAAGCACTTTATCAGGCACCATTTTGCCGGCAGTGCTTAATGGCTTTTCTATAAAATCCTTTGCCGAAGGAAGTCCGCTGGCAAGACTTCTCAGTGGCAGCGAAGAGAATGATCATGTGTTGGTGATCGTACAATTGCAGGGAGGAAATGATGGTCTCAACATGATAATTCCTTTGGATAATTATGGAAATTATTTTAACGCCCGTACCAATTTAGCCATAGCAGAAAAGAAAGTTTTGGCGATTGCGGGAAATACAAAAACAGG
>JBDSHT010000119.1:0-3263 GCA_039918315.1 Ginsengibacter sp.
TTTGAATTGAACTTATATAAAAACGACGAACTTTATCAATCCTTTTTTCCTTATAATACTAAGACAGATATTGCACGTTATGAAAATCCTTTGAACCCCAAGCGATTTACAAAAACTCCCATAGATACAGTGGTTTATTATACGCGGCCAATGGATAATGCAGTGAATAAACTGACACCGCATTCTCTTTCAAAATTGGTTGAATTCGTTTTTCCGATGAAAAATACCATACCTGCAAATTTTTTTACAGATACCATTTCTCAGGAGGATAGGATAAAATACCTACAGGATAATCCAACGTTTATTGTGGGTTTGTCAGGTATCCGTTTTATAGATAACTCCTGGTATTTTACTATCAATGATAACCAGTGGAGAAGGAGGTCTAATAGTAATCTCAAGTATGAATTGAAGACTGGTCAGCTATTTTCTTTTGACAAATGTAGCCCTGATTCTTCCTCGTATTTTCTACCCATATTTGATTATCCATTTTCTTCAAATGGTTTCATTGCAGAGGATGAACATTTTCTATACAACCATATTTCTTCATTAAGAATGTTTTCTGAAATGGAAAGAGCAAAAGATAAGAATCCAAATTACAATGATGTATTGAAAACCTATTTTGCCAAAGGAAATCAAAAAGATAATCCTGTAATTGTTCAATTAAAACCGAAAGCTTCACAATAACTAATGGTCAATTTATTTCGAATATTTCTAATTCTATTTTTTGTATCCCTTTATTCACAAGGCTTTTCACAAAAAACAGATTCTTCTTACATTGGAAAAGTAAAAGGTATAGCACGTGATTCTGTTTATAATTTTTCGCTACAATCTGCTACCATAGCAATATATAAGACAAGTGATTCAAGTTTAATTGGATACCGCCTTTCGAATACCGTTGGGGAATTTGAAATGGAACAATTACCAGTTGGCATTTCATTGAAAATTATTATCAGCAACACCGGGTATCAAAACTTTAAGAAAGAATTTGTTATTCCCGAAGGGAGAAAAATGTTTGATTTTAAAAATGTCAATTTATCCCGTGCGGAAAATGAGTTAGAAGCGGTAGTAATTGACTATGTGCCACCTGTGCGAATGAACGGAGATACACTTGAGTTTAATGCAGGTGCGTTTAAGATGGATAAGAATGCAGTGGTGGAAGATCTGCTTCGTAAGCTACCGGGAATCACAGTCTGGGGCGATGGAGCCATAACCGTAAATGGCAAAACTGTGAATAGTCTGATGGTAGATGGGAAACCCTTCTTTGGTGGCGATCCAAAAGTTGCTATTCAGAATTTACCAAAAGATGCTGTTGATAAAATACAGGTGTACCAACAAAACCTGGATGAACAAAATCCGTCGGACTCGGTAACTGAGGTGAACATTAAATTAAAGAAGAATAAAAAAGGCGGCATGTTTGGTAAGGCCGGTGGTGGCTATGGCACCCGCGATCGATATGAAGCAGATGTTGCTCTGAATTTATTTTCTCCAAAAAACCAGGTCGGCCTTGTGGCTGCCAGTAATAATATTAATAGGTCGCCACAAAGCGCGGGTATGATGATGCGGAACAACACGTTCAAAGGTGCGGGTATCAGTATTGATTATCTGCCAAACTTTAGGGCACAGGGGCTAAACCTTTCAAAATCGGCTGGCATTACATTTCAACATGATTTTATAGCAGATCCAAAATGGCAAAAAAGAGAAAGGCTGTCTGCAAATTATTTTATAAGAAGCGGTGACAATAGTGTTAACAGGAACACTTTGACTACTACGATTCTTGGTGATAATAACAGGATCATACGGGATGATCAAAGCGTTAATAGTTCTACGTCCACCGGTCAGGATTTTGATACGAAATATGAAAAGCAATCCGACAAATTTTCGTTTGATATTTCACCATCCATTGGTGTAAATAATACTTCAAATACCAGGAACCAGTTCAGCAGCACAGCTAATGAAGCAGGTGAATTGCAAAGTACCAATACGTCAGCAAGTGAGAGCAACAACGAATCAAAAAATTTAAAAATAGGGGTTGGATACTCACGCAGGAGAAACCGTTTACAGCTAAGCACTTGGCCACCAAGTTTTGATGTGAGATACAACATGAATACCGGGGAAACTACAAGCGAACAAAGCAGCCTTTCTAAATTTACTTCCTTATTAAATGCCGCAGATAATAAGACTACCGACCGGAAATATAACAACCATTCCAACTTTATCAACCATTCCTTAAGCATAAATAATATTGACGTAAAGAGATTAATTTTTGGTTATCGCAACCTCGCGGGAATCGATATTAGCCTCGCAAATAATTTAAATATTGGTTCACGAAGCAATGATAATTTGGTTGCAGACCTGGAAGGCATTTCAGGAAAATATACGACCAATTCTTACCTAACTAACGCCAACACCTACACGACATTTAATGAAAGGCCATCAATGAAATTCAGGAAGGATTTTCAAAAGGGATTAGTAAATCGATATTCGAAAAATGTATCGATAGAAGTGAATGCAATGGCACAATTCTATAACCAGGAAAATGTGTCGGATCATGCGTTTCAAAATATACGGCGCAGTTATCAAAAGTTTATTCCCAATGGAAGTATCCGTTATCAAAACAGGCAATACAACGAATATGAAACCACTTTTTCTTTGGAGTTTACGGGTAGTTCAGATTATCCCTCCATCGATCAAATGGTACCGCTTGTGGATAGTGCCAACTTGTATAGTATTCGGGTGGGCAATCCCAACTTGCAATCGTATGATACACGCGAATTAAAATTTGGTATCAACCATTCTTCCTCGAAATCAAAAAACACTTTTAATTACACTTTTGATACCCGTGCGGGATATATTAATAATGCAATTGTTGATAGTAGCATTACAGATAATCTTGGGCGTAGCAGGCGATACTCAGTGAATGCTGATGGCAATAAATTTTTAAATATTTCCGGCAGCGTAAATAAGGCCTTTAAGTTTAAGAATACCCAATTACAATTTGGATTGAATACTTCCTTTGGTCTTTCAGAAAGTCCCAATTATGTAAACAGTATTTTGAACCTTTCAAATAATTTTAGTAATTCCAATGGCCTTTCTGTTTATTTCTTCTACAAAGAAATTTTGACATTTAAAGTTGGCCAGGATTTTTCATATTACGAATCGAAACAAAGAGGATTCAATAACAACCAATTTAAAAATTCTTCAAAAGCAACTTCATTTAGTGGTATGGTAAATTTTACCAAAAAGATTTCCCTCACCAGCAATAT
>JBDSHT010000120.1:0-4721 GCA_039918315.1 Ginsengibacter sp.
ATAGCCTCGACAAAAATTATTCAGCTTTCGAACTCGTATATCTTAAAGGATTAAGTACTTTGCAGGCCGCTGAAGTATTAGGCATAACAATTATAGAATTAACGACCAACTTACGGATGGATTTACGCAATATGAAAGCTAAAAAGGAAAAAGCATGACCAGTAAGGAATACATTGATTCAGGGATGATAGATAAGTATGTGATGGGCATGGTCAGCGATAGTGAGCAGGAAGAAGTGGAACTGATGGCAGCAGCCAATCCGGATATACGGCAGGAGATAGACACAATCAGCGATGTGCTGGAACAATATGCCCAGTCACAGGCCATAACGCCCAGCCCGGTCGTTAAACCATTTTTAATGGCTACGATTGATTATACAGAACGCATAAAAAGCGGGGAAGCCGTTTCTTTTCCACCGGCACTGCACGCAAACTCGAAGATAGAAGAGTATGCCCCCTGGCTTAACAGGCCCGACCTTGATTTTTCCGGTTCGGCGGAAGACAACCTCTTTGCAAAAATTATTGGTTACACACCCGAGATGATCACCGCCCTTGTGTGGATACAACAAGATACTCCCCTGGAGATACATGATAAAGAACTTGAAAGTTTTTTAATTGTAGAAGGCACTTGCGATATCCATGTTGGTGATAAAAGCACCTCTCTTGTCCCCGGCGATTATTTTGCCATTCCACTTTACGAATACCATACGGTAAAAGTTACCTCTCGCATTGCCTGTAAGGCTATATTGCAGCGTGTTGCAGCATAGATTGGCTGAGTTTTTTATAAGTGGATTGATTTGGATTTTTAATGAAAGTCATCGACAAAAGGGTTTATATCGTTTTGTGATTTTTAATACCCTTGAGAGATTTTTGCACCTTTGTTTTATGTCAGATACCCACTCCAAAGAAATACGTTTAGGTGGCAGCATTACTTTTATCAATCTTTTTCTTTTCGCCTTTGCTTAATTTTTTCTGCACTGTTTTAATGCTTTCTGCCGTTGGGAGGTTTTCGGGCATGGTGCCGCCAATTTCTTCAATCGCCTTGCGGACCTTGATGCCTACTTCGAAATGTGTTTGATTGGCCTTTTGTTTCCCTTTCGTATTTTTCTTTCGCAGTTTTTCTTCTGTTTGTGTGGCCCGAAATAGATTAGCGGCAAGTTCGGGTGCTGCCCATGTGATCTAATATTTGCTGGCTTTTTTTTAAGCTTTTTCGCTTGTGAATACCTCTCGCATCTAAGCCGCCATATAACCCAATATATCCATGATTTTGAAAGATGGCGTAGTCCAGACCATCCAATACCCCGGCATTTTTAGCCGCTGCAGCCAAATAAGTATTGTGTTTACTCATTTCATTCCTAAGGAAAATACGCCGTTCTTCTTCAGTAGAGAGACGGTTGTATGCATCCATTTGTTGAATTTCCTGAATGCGGGTTTGCACTGCAAAATACGTTTGGCCAATAGCTACCACTGTTTTTGAAGGGTCAGCATTCTGGACAATTAAATAGCAAGCATAGCGTGATAATTTATAACTTGGCATTTCCCTTTCTGCCCCTGAACCAATTGATACCATCTCGTTGGCTTTAACGATATGGTCCTTTGGATCATTCCCACTGTTTTTGCATGCATTCCATGCTTTGTCTATAACCCCTGAAAAGTTTCTGAAATCTGTATAATCAAGTACTTTAGAAAGCTGCCGTGCCATCCAATATTCACTGCCGTTTGCATCCGTATTTCTGATCTGTTCAAAGAGGCTGGATTTTGGTTTAGATATTTCTTGCGCCATACTTTATAGACTTTTATTTGATATAAATTGCTTCCGATTCTGCATGGGATTGTATTACAACAAATATAAATAAACGAAGCAAAGAATTGATAAATTCTTTAGCAAATAGGCAATTATTTCACCATTATACTTTTTCTTATTCTCAACTCTTTAAGAAAATGAAGAATTTCTTACATTGTGGCAATAATAAAACTACTGTTCCGGTACACTACCACGAGTACTTTATCAATTATTATGGAAGAAACAAATATCATTATTTATAACACTCAGGATGGTAAAACATCTGTATTTCTTTTAACCAAAGACGGAACAGTTTGGATGAATCAAAACCAGTTGGCAGAACTTTTTGACACCTCCAAGCAAAATATTGGACAGCACGTATCCAGCATACTGGAATACAAAGAGTTAGATGAAAATTCAGTAGTAAAGAATTACTTAACTACTGCCACCGATGGCAAAAATTATTCGGTTACTTTCTGATGATAACCAGGTCGTGACTAATTACATTTGTTTCAAGGCAGATGTACATTCTAAAGAATCAGTGTCCCAGCGGGGTTTTCCGCCTGTAAACGTAATGTCGGGAGGTAGATAGTTTTTTTCTTGATTTTTTGTGTAATTATCCCGATCATGAAACTTATTATTCTAAAATAAAAATAAATAATATTAACTTAGCTGTCACGTTTAAAGAATCCCCATTTAAAACGTTTTATCTCAACTCTTGAAATAATAGTTTTATTCTAATTCTTGTTATTAAACTTATCAGTTTAATAATCGAAAGCCGTCGATTCCTATGCATATCCACGGTATCAAATTTACCTGGCAGTTAAAATATTATCCGAGATGAAAGATTGTATTTCAAAATGTTGCATCGCCACGTTAAAAGTGGATTGTTGGAACTTAGCCCATGGCAGTCTGCCCAGGTTGGTGTCCTCATCAATCCGCTACATTTTGAAATGCCCCCGGATAAAATCATTTTTAGAATACCCGATAAATAAAAATCATTTTTACGGCAACTTCCATTGCAGGAATGGGCCTTCGTATTAAACCTGCCTAAAAATATACGTGCTGAGAAATCAATTCAAATTTCACTTATAAAATGACTTTAATTATGACAACTAAATTCAAATCAAATTCAGCAAGCCTAACAATGCTAAGCATTATCATGATTGCATTTATGGTAACTTTTAACTCTTGCAAAAAAACAGATTTAAAGAGTTCAACACCACAAATAGAAAGCTTTGCATTTAACGACAATGCAACTATTGTGATGCCAAATATCTCAGGAGCGGCTAACAGTAAATCAAGCGCATCTGAGAAGTACAATACTTTTTATGGACCTCAAGTACAAATGGGAAATGGCCATGTAAGAACATGGATTAATATTACGCATGATGGTAAAGCCATGGCTGTGGGTGTTGAAATGACTGATGGTGCCCTAACCAACCTTCCGCAGGATCCAACTGATTTTGCTGCAGCTACCTTCCAGCCTACGTTCCATCAAAAGGCCAAAGAGGTAACACCTTTTGATCATGCCTCTATCAATTGGAATGTACACGGCCACGAACCCGACGGCATCTATAATGTTCCGCATTTTGATTTCCATTTTTACAAAATTTCATTAGCAGCCCAGATGGCCATTCCGCCTTACGAAGTAAATCCTACGGGCTTCGACGTTCCTTTACCTGCCGGTTATATGCCTCCAATGTATTTTCGTATTCCGGGTGGTGTACCTCAAATGGGTGCTCACTGGGGTAATGGTACTTCCCCTGAATTTAATGGTGGGCATTTTACAAGCACCCTCGTTTATGGCACCTACAATGGCAATGTAACTTTTGAAGAACCTATGATAACGTTGGCACTTTTGCAAAGTGGCAATACAGTCCAAAAGGATATCCCACAACCTATGCATTACAATCCAACGAACACATACTACCCTACACAGTATAGTATTTGGCAGGATACAAAAAGTGGCAGGCATTATGTGAGCCTCAATAATATGGTGTGGAGATAAAACGCGACTGATCAGCTCTATACATTTTTAAAAAGCATTTTCTAAACTTCCCGGTGGTTCATTTTACATGGACTTTACCGGGAAGTTTTTTTTGCCACAACGCGGCCTGGGCGACTGATGGTTTTTTTGTGACAAACCTGCATTTACCGACAGGTGAATTTTCCTTTAATTGTTGTTTCTTCTGCCCATGGCCGAAAAATGTAGTAAGACAAAGAAAAAGCATAACTACTTTTGTTTCATGGCAGATGTACATTCCTAAGAAATCCGCAGCTATAACATGTTCTAAATCAAATGCAAGAATACAAAGCCTGAGATGCCGGTTAGAATGTGCTTCCCTACAAATCCTTAACCCCTCATTCCATTTTCTTTATTGCATCTCATCCGCCAGTTCTTTAAAATATTGTAGGTGCCTTCCGTATCTTCTCTCATTTGCCCAGGTACTTATAAAAATATCAAAATTAATAATGACACATCACTTAGGACTCTGATAGCGGGAGCTACAGTAAGCCATTTATCCGACATCCGATAATGTTGAAAATAAGGTACTACTTCCGCTAACAGGATAAAGAAAATCAGCGCAATCGTCAAACCGGTTTTCTTCCATTAATTATAGAATTAAGATATGATTTTCATAGCCTTGGATTGTGTGAAAAATGATAAAACAAATCTAAAGGATTGTGTGAAAAATGATAAAACAAATCTAAAGGTTAGTGGCCCACGAAACAATTGCCAGAGTCCATTCGTGAATTCAAAAAGCAATGAGCAGTCCCATTCTTAATTATGACTTCCTGCTATTGCAAAACGCTTTCATTAATTGCAATTCGATTTGATAAATCCATTCAGGAAGTTTCCACGTCGTCTTGCCAAATGATGGCATTGATTTTCCACCCGTTACCTGTCTTCACGAACTGGAAGAGTTTATTGCCCT
>JBDSHT010000121.1:0-3625 GCA_039918315.1 Ginsengibacter sp.
CGGATTTAAAGTTTCGTGGATGGCATGTAAAATCTGCGTCGTCAATCGTTCCTGTACCTGCAAACGCCTGGAATATACGTCCACGATACGGCCTAATTTGCTCAACCCTGTTATCCATCCGTTTGGAATATAGGCAATGTGCGCCTTTCCAAAAAATGGCAACATGTGATGTTCACACATACTGTACAATTCAATATTTTTTACAATGATCATCTCACTCACATCCTCATGAAATTTAGCAGAATTTAAAATTGCATGAGCATCCTGATGATAGCCCTGGGTACAATACTGCATTGCTTTCGCCATCCGTTCAGGAGTTTTTATTAAACCTTCCCGATCAGGATCTTCCCCTAAAGCACTGATTGCTTCGCGATAATTTTTAATTAATGTATCAGTCGCTTTTGTATCGTATTCTTCAGTTTTTTTATAAGACATTTAGGTATTTTTTAAAAATCAGGAAGCAGGATATTCCGCAAAATTTCTGGGTGTTTCGTAAACCCGAACATGAAGCTCAAACTTAAGATCAATCTTTTCACGAAGTGCATTGAAAATAAAAATTACAATATTTTCTACCGTTGGATTTACGTCTTTAAATTCAGGCACATCAAGATTTAAATTTTTATGATCAAGTTTTTCAAGAATTGTTTCTTTAATGATATCACGAAGTACTTTAAGATTAATCACAAAGCCTGTTTCAGGATCTGTTTCGCCCGTGATCCTGACTTCTATCTCATAGTTATGACCGTGAAAGTTTGGGTTACTGCATTTTCCAAAAACATCAAAGTTTTTTTCCGCATCCCATGCAGGATTATGAAGCCGGTGAGCTGCATTAAAATGTTCTCTTCTGTAAACCGATACTTTTTTGCTTTGCATAATTACTTCCAATTTTAGTCGCCAAAATATTCAACAAAAATACGTGGCGTTTCATACAACTTGACACAATGAAGTTTCACCGGCGCAGGCAAATGCGGCTGCAACTGCTTCCACACTGCTATTGCAAGATTTTCTGTTGAACACATTTTATCTTTTAAAAATTCAACATCGAGGTTTAAATTCTTATGATCCAATTTTTCAATAACAAATTCATTAATTAAAAGGCTTAAAATTTTTACGTCAAATAAAAAACCTGTGTCTTCTACTATCTCTCCTTTAATGGTAACGTGTAATTCATAATTGTGCCCATGCCAATTGTCGTTGGCACATTTTCCAAATACAATTTCATTCTTCTCTCTATCCCACGCAGGATTGTATAACTTATGCGCAGCATTAAAATGTTCAATACGGGTTAAATAAACCATTTTTGATTCAATAATTTTGGCAAAGGTAATTACCGTTATTCAAATACAATTGTAAATACGAAATTTGCAAAATGAAGGTATTGATCGTTGCAGCAACCAAATTTGAAATTGAATCCGTTTTACGGTCAAAAATAAATGCGGACTTTTTAGTAACAGGCGTTGGTATTCCGGCCACCATATTTCACCTGAATAAAAAATTAATGTCGTCCCAATACGATCTTGTGATCAATGCAGGAATCGCCGGCTGTTTTTCCAGAAAGTTTAATTTAGGCGATGTATTGCTGGTCGAAGAAGACACTTTCGGTGATCTTGGAATCAGTCACAACAACGAATTCAAAACTCTTTTTGACGCTGGCTTTTCAGCACCCGATGAATTTCCGTTTTCGGGCGGATGGCTAAAAAATAAAAATGCAAAAAGTTTTAATCTTTCTCCTCCGCTGGTGAAAGCCGTGACCGTAAATAAAATAACTGATGATAAAATACAGGTTCAAAAGCTAAAAGAAAAATTTGCAGCAGATATTGAAAGCATGGAAGGCGCTGCGTTTCATTACGTTTGCATCCATCAGCAAATACAATTTTTACAAATCAGGAGTATTTCAAATCATGTGGGTGAATGCGATAAATCCAATTGGGAAATTAAAAAGGCAATCGTGAATTTGAATGAAGAACTATTTAAAATACTGGAAAAAGAAAAATCATGAATCTCACTTTAGGCTTTTCGCCTTGTCCTAACGATACTTTTATTTTTGATGCTCTGGTCAACAAAAAAATTGATACCGGAGAATTTTCTTTCGATGTTCAATTGCATGATGTAGAAACATTAAACGAAATGGCCATTAATCATCAATTAGATTTTACTAAAATAAGTTATGGAGTTTTACCATTAGTGTGCAACAGGTATGTTGTGCTAAATAGCGGAAGTGCTTTAGGCAATGGAGTTGGACCGCTCTTAGTTTCAAAAAGACTTGTACCATTTAGCGAGGTTGATAAATATACCATTGCTATTCCCGGAGAAAATACGACAGCCCACATGTTGTTCTCACTAGCATTTCCGCAGGCGAAAAATAAAATTTTTAAACGCTATGACGCGATTGAAAAAAGTGTTCTTGAATCAGAAAACACTTTGGGAGTCATCATACATGAAAGCCGGTTTACCTATGCTGACAGAGGACTGCATAAAATAATTGACCTTGGAAATTTTTGGGAAGAAAAGACATCTCTCCCCATTCCGCTTGGCGGCATTGTTGGTAAAAGAAATTTAGACAAAAACGTTTTAATGCAGGTGGACTCACTCATCAAAAAAAGTATTGAATACGCTTTTGATAATTATCCGTTGATTACTGATTATGTGAAACAACATTCACAGGAAATGGAGATTGAGGTAATGAAAAAGCACATTGATTTATATGTAAATCAATTTTCAATCAGTCTCGGAGTAGATGGAAGAAATGCGATACGTCAGTTCATGGATATTCATCGGAGCCTGCATAAAAATGTAGAAGCATCAAACTTTTCAGGTGATCTGCTGTTTATAAATGAGCAGTAAATTATTAGTTCACAATTTCTCCAAAAGGAAATTAAAAATCCCGCTGATTTTTTCATTTCCATAATTTTTTTCACGAAAATTTTTTACCCATCTTATAGGGTGAATGGCATTGGTAAGAAAGAATTCATCAGCATCCAAAACATCTTCGATGGTCAGTCCTTTTTCCTCGACGGGAAGATTACTAATTGATTTTTGCTCAACTATCTTTCGGCGCACAGTACCTGCCACACAGCCTTCTGACAGAGGCGGAGTATAAATCACATCATCTTTAATGATAAAAATATTTGCGATTATAGATTCACAAATTCTGTTGAATGAATTTAGAATGATGGCATCGTTTAACTGATTCTTTTTGGCGTAGATAGCCCCCATCACAAATGGCAAATAATTATTTGATTTTAAATTTGAAAAGCCATCACACGCTTTTCGTGCATCAGAAAAAACATTTATAATTAATCCATTCGAATTTAATTTGATCGGCTCGTTCAGTGGCCAACATTCTAGCATGTAGTTCATTGTATTATCATCCACAGAAAATAACTCACCATTGCCACGAAATGCCATCAGCCTTACCCTTGCATTGGAGAGATCGCCGTTTTTTTTCAAAAGATCTTTTACTTTTTGAAGAACAAAGTCCGAAGTAAAAAAATTGGCAGCTTTCAATTGCAATAACGCAAGGCCTTGATATAACCGATCAAAATGAAAAGCTTCATTGAGAATTTTTCCGTTATCAATCCGCATGGTTTCAAACAAACCATCGCCATATCGAAGGCCACGATTG
>JBDSHT010000122.1:0-7605 GCA_039918315.1 Ginsengibacter sp.
TTTCCAGATGGATGATTGTGGGATAAAATCAAGCAGCAGGCATTACTTTTTAAAGCTGCCATAAAAACTAATTTGGGGTCTGCGACTGTTCCAGAAATGCCACCACTGGATAACTCATAAATTCCTAAAACTCTGTGTGCCATGTTCATTAAAACCACTTTAAATTGTTCTACAAATTCTATCTTATTTACATCCCAGGTTTGCAGCAATATTTGATATGCTTCTTTGGTGGATGTTATCCGTGGCCTTTCTGATGGCTTTACTTTGCTTTTGTAAACCAATTCAATTTCTGCCACTTTGCTTAATACCTCTACATTCATTAGCTGTTCCATAACTTAATCTTTTAATTGTTTATAAATTAATTATGGAACCTTCTCCGCCTTTTGGCGACCAAGGCAATGAAGCAACGGAATAAAGGTTGGCTTTGTGTATCGGCTATGTGTTTATGCCGGACAGTTCATTGCCGCTACAGAGCCAACAGGAGATCTTTGTGGGAGAATTAATGAAGAAAAAAATAATCGCTTATTGATTTTTATAAATAGTTATTGAAGAATCAATCGGCAAAAAATGCCTTCTTCAAATATCATTTCAAAATAAACAATCTTACAAAATAAACGAAGCTGCCGCACCCTCAAGTGCGGCAGCTTTCCAGGCTCTTACAATCTTTAAAAAATAAAGGGGTTTTTTGCCCCTTTCTT
The DNA here is from genome assembly GCA_039918315.1 of Ginsengibacter sp. Lineage (GTDB taxonomy): Bacteria > Bacteroidota > Bacteroidia > Chitinophagales > Chitinophagaceae > Ginsengibacter. The sequence continues at coordinate 699 of JBDSHT010000122.1, forward strand.
TCCAATCAATTCATCATAAAAACATCCTTACCATACTTTGCAAAATCCTCACACCAATTAAATGCTCTTTGTGTACGCTGCAATCCTGTGCCATACATTATGGATTTCAATTTAGCTTCTTCATTTTTGTAAATCCTTACATTTTGAAAATATCCTGTGATCAAATTATAAGCACCAAACACCGTTCCTTTGGTGGTGGCTGTTTGCTGGCTGGGGTTGCTCATGCCGTACTCATAGACATTGTCACAAATGTTTTTGAAGCAGGTAGATAAATCATCTGATTGCCCCGCCTGTAAATTGCGTAATACTTCCTTTGATGGCACCATTGCCTGTTGTATCAATTTCTTTACTTCTGCATCAGTAATAGTTATCCTTGCCCATTGGTTAAAAATACCTTCCAGTTCTTCAGATAATTGGTTAGATATTCCCATTACTTTGTGGGCTTCTTCCAAACGTTCTTTAGCATTTTGTGTGTGCCTTATTTTAATGCTGTGGGTACAGTTCCGCATGGCAGCATTCAAAGTATTGTTGCAAACTATTCGTATGGGTGTAAAGGCTGCGGTAATGCTACCAAAGCCATCATGCGAAGTAGTAAGGAATAAATATTTTTCTATCAAATCATCATTACCCACTTTAATATATCCGGGTAATTTAGCAGTAATAAAAATACGTTCTCCTTTTCCCAATGCTCCGGCAGTTTCATATTGTATGCCTTCGCCCTGCACAATGGCATCAAAAAAATTAAAGGCTTCTGTATTTTGTACCACTTCATACTCTTTGCCCACTACGCCCAGTACCTGCTCGGTATCTGTACGTATAGTGGCGTAATAGTTGGGTACTTCTATTTCTGCAATCCTGATTTCTTTTTCTTCATCAGCCAATTGATTGTCATTGTCATAAATAAACAGTTTTCTTTTTTCTACGGTGTAGTCCAGGTGTGCAAATTTGATGGCTTCCGCGCTGGTGGGATAGTTTTCTACTATTTGCCCTAATCCGTGCCATGCTTTTTCTTTTACAGAAAAGAAACTGTGTTGTTGTTTGTCTTCGTTGAAATTAATGTTGTGTGCCATGATTGATACTTTTAAATTTTTAAAAATGATTTTAAAAAGGGCATCAGCATTTTACCAATGCCCTTGCACTTTTTGTTCTAAAATGGTAAGTCGTCTGCTGGTACGGCAGCAACTGCTGCATTCACCATATTCCGTGTTTCATCACTGGCCTTTGCTCTTCCATGAAGCTTAATAGTGTTTACATGAAAAGTAAGGCTGGCTTTAGCTTCGCCTTCTTTACCCGTGTAAGCATTTACACCGATACGCCCCTGCAATTCTACCAATGCGCCTTTGGTAAGGTATTGGGCGATGGCAGGATTTACCCAATAATCACATTGAACATAAGTAACCATTTTGGTTACCTCATTGCTGCCTTTTGCTTTGTAGTTGTCATTAATGGCTACACTAAAATTTACTACCTGTTTGTCGTTTTTAACGGTGGCTACTTTTGCATCACCTGTTAATCTTGCTGTAATTTCCATTTGTTTACATTTTATAAATGATTAAAATTGTTTAACTCAGCCTAAGCCTCGTTCGTTCTCATCGTAGCAACCCGGCCTTGAAACAGGATTTGGGAAAAGCAAGGTTTTTGTGAAAAATATTTTTTGAATGTGGAATAAAAGCGAAGCGGTTATGCCGCAAAAGCAAAAAAGAGCAGCGTATATTTTTTGCAAAACCTGTGGCGACCGAAGTGGGAACGCAGGGAAGACCTTGCTTTTTCAAAATGCTGTCAAGAAATTTGCGACAGATAAGTATGAAGGAGTGTTACTATAATCCGATCATTATTTGAATCGTTGAAAGATAGATTCCTGCAGAAGGCTTCATTTATTATTTTCGGTACTAAGAAGACAGTATTTGTAATTCTCTTATTTTAAATATCCTGGAATTGTGGTTGGTGAGGCGCAGCCGGTCCCGCTTTTTCGGGACGCCAATCTCAATGACCCATGTATTTATCCTGTGCAGGTCTTCCGGCCTATTTGCCGAAGGCGTCAAATAAATAAGACGGGTGTCCTGCGCCGGATCTATCGCACTATTTTTGTAAAGCGTATAGTCATTACCGTTAGGGATTGAAATGAAATCCTTCTGATAAGAAGATTGCCATGTAAAGCCCGACCGAAGGGAACGGCATTGCTTGCGCTTAAATTATTTATCTTAAATTCAGAAACTTTTTTGCTAATTAATAATGGTTTAAATTCTATTCCCGCACAATAGAGAAATTCAGTGGTTTCCAATAAATGTAGAATTTACTTTATTGAAAAAAGAAAATCCAATTGGTATTAGTAATTTGATTAATGACCACATGTCCTGCGCTTTTTAAAAACGAGGCAGATTGGGTTGATTATTTATACTACTGTTCACTAGAGTTTTAAGCCGCAACAGCAGTCAAAGTGCTATACTGGTTACTGCTAATCTGGCGGCCACCATACTTGTATAGTAAAGAGTTTTACATACAGTTATTTATTTAAGCGTTCTGTTTTTACGTGCATCTGACCACTCTTTGTTCCGATTTTAGCGTGCGGAGCTTGTTTTTATTCTTATCCTTGATACTTTAATATTTTCAGTTTGGTAGAATTTTCTTGTTGTCCAATAAATATTGCAGTTAAACTGAGTTAGGATGAGTTTGGGATATTTCTTCACAAAAAGGAATCTGTTGGGGGCTCTTAATAATTTTCGAACCATCCTATTATGGTTGTTCAGGACTTGAGTCAAAAAGAAAATTTAATATCCAAATATTCCCTGACTTGTTTTCTTATTTGGCGCTCCTATTTTGCGAATGTTATAACTATATGTCGCCATAAAATACCTTCCCATCGCATTGCTTTGTACTGATGAAATCATATTTCTGTTTGCAGAAAAATTCACATGATTATTATCGTTTAAAAGATCCCACACAGCCAACCGAAGTACAGCCCGTTCTCCCTTCAGCATCGTTATATTCAATGCAGCATCTAATCGCAAAGAATTGCGTGGAAGCCCTGCAGGTACCAGGCCATTGAATTGATAATTAGCACTGGTTTCCCATGCAAAATGTTTTGGCATTCTTACAATCAGTTCCGACTTTAAAGTAGATTGAAAAGTTTTAAGCGGTTTAAAAAATTTGTTGGTAAATTTTGCAGAATTCCACAAAAGATTCAGGCTATTATTCCATTCTATTTTGTCTTTTATATTTGTTGAAATGCCACTCCATTGTGAAAATACCCAATCGGTTTCGCGGCTCTCGGTTTCATTATAAAATAAAAATTTACTGGTGTAACTGTACCAGCCGCCGGTGTAACCTTTTACCCGTATATCGTTCATTGTCACAACATCTTTACTCACATTATAATTGAGCGAAGTATTGCGTGAGCCATCTGCATTTATGGGCTGCATGGTTTGAATACCGGCTTCATTTACATTTATTTTTTGCACCACATCTCTATCAGTAAACACGGCTGACAAATAAAAACTGAAGTTTAATTTTTGTTTGATATTGTTATAATAAAGACTCGCCGAAAAATTTTGAGTTATCGCAGGAAGCAGTCCCGGATTACCTTTCACCACATAATAGGGATTTGAATTATTCACAACAGGGATTAAATATTTGTAGTCGGGCAGCACTATATTTTTATCGTAGGAGAAAAATAGATCTTTGTAAGTGATATTTAAAACCGGCAATATATCAAAACGATTTTGTAAAACTGACAAATTATTTTGCATCAGCACATTTTCACTTTTCTGCCAAAGCGTGCGTGCGGCTGGCGTAATGACCAGGTCTTTTATTCTAAATTCAAACCCTAATGTATTATAAAACCATGTGGCATTCCGCAAAAAATTACTGCTCAATGCCTCACGCTGTGTTTTGTAATCTCCATTATCATCACGGCTAAAAGTGCCGGTTTCTATTTTTAAATGGTTATAATCGTAACGGCTGCTAAGGGTCAGCGCAAACCATTTGGTAAATGGATTTCTTATGCCAACTCCCGTGGAAATTTTAAGCGTAGGAATTTCCTCTGTCCGCATCTGCGAAAGCAGGCTGTCGTAGGGTGTGGGTGAAAATGTAGTAATTACAGAATTGGTGATATAATTATTGGTGGCATTATTCGCATCCAGGAGATGTGTAATTGAAATTCTGCGGCCCTTTATTTTCTCCGAAGATTTGGTATAGGCAATTGAGTGTTTGTAATAATTAGTATTCGCCGCATTTTGCTGAAAAATATTTCCTGTGGAAAGCGGCCCTGTAAAATTGTTATCGCTTTTTACCAGTGTATTGCGGTTATCATTTTGCCGGCCATTGGTGTAATTCGCACTGGCAAGAAATGTAGTAAATGCATCAGGCTTTAATTTTATCCCCAACCCGATATTGTGTGCATTGGAAATCACTTTTCCATCAAGATTACTATGATTAGCTATAACGGTGTCTCCATTAAATTGCTGAATATTTGAATTTACTTTTTTATTTACAATTACACTTCCAAAAAAATACTGACCAAAGATAGATTGCTTCAGGCTGGGCGCATGATTGATATTAATCCCTGCACCTTTACTTGTTGCAAGGCCGCCACCACTCTGCATTCCGCCAAAATTAATTCCATTTACAGACACACTGCTGCCGCCGCTACTACTGCTCATATTAGTGATACTCCGGCTATTCAGATTGCTATTGCTCCGTTGCAAACCTCCAGCATCCATTAATTCTGCAAAACCAAATCCTGGTTTATTCAGGTCATTAGCGTAGCCGAGCAAACTCACCTGTAGTGTGTCCCGAAAAACATTCAAAATACCTCCTGTTTCAAATCTTTCATCTGTGCCACCGCCTGCATACAATTTTCCAAACGCACCCTTTTTTATTCCTTTTTTTAAAGTGATATTCACCACCTTACCTACTGCATTTACATTGTCATCCATTCTGTTGGCCAATTCCTCCTTATCATCTGTTACCTGCACTTTATCTATGATATCTGCAGGAAGATTCCGTGATGCCATTTTAGGATCACTGCCAAAAAAATTTTTACCATCAACCATCATGCGATTTACCGGTTTTCCATTCACACTAATATTTCCATCCTTGTCTACCTGCACACCCGGAAGTTTCTTGAGGAGATCTTCTACCAAAGCATTCGGCAATGTTTTAAATGAATTGGCATTGAATTCAATGGTATCATTTTTTATGATTACCGGAGGACGTTCGGCAACGAGCACTACTTCATCAAGTTGAGCAGATGCCTGATTCATAGCCAAACTATCAAAAGTCAATGTCGGCGTAGATTCCGTAAGTGTGAATTCTTTTCGGTAGGTCTCGTAGCCGGAGTAACTTACCAGGAATCTGAGGGCTGTATTCAAAGGTAGGCCCGGCACTTTAAATCTTCCATTATCATTGCTCAGGCGATAAGTGATGAGGGTAGTATCGGCTGCATTAAAAACCGTAATGGTAGCAAGGGCAAGTTCTTTACTATTTTGTGAATCGTAGAGTTGTCCGCTAATGCTTCCACTTTGCGCAAAGGCAATTTGAGCGAAAAGAAATGTAATCAACAGGCAGGAAAAATATTTCATAAAAAATTTGGTTGTGGCACAGCTTTCCATGGCGGTGCCAGGCGGCACTGTAGAAAAGCTTGTCCGGGAATGAATGAACGAGAAGGGATTAAAATTTATTTAAAATCGAGCGAGCAGCTCTCACATTTTATCTCAAGCTTTGTATGGGTGCCGCTTACATCACCCTGGGTAACTATAAAATTATTTTTGGATGTTGAGGCTACAGGCTTCACTTTTAAATCTTCGCTACCGATTGAAGTTGGCGCTGATGATGACTGCAAAGTAAACGGAGCATAGATGTTAGAATAATTTCCTGTGTAGGACAGCACATAATTAGGTAGGCTGGTAAGCGGCACACGCAAGTCCGCAAATTTATTATCAATACTTATGGCAGATACCCGTGGATCTACATTCTTAATTCTTACATCTGCATTGTTGCCAACGAGCGAAAGAAATTCGGTTAGTTTATTAATTCGCAAGCCACCATAATTTTTAATAGCAGAGATAGTATTTATTGTTTCTAAATCATAATCATCTGAAGTACTGTTCACTACCAGTTTGCCAATATCTCCTGCTTCTATTTGAGAATAACTGGTGGTGAAAACAGCTTTTTCAAAATTCTTTCCATAGAGTTTGCCATTTTTTAAATTTAATTTAAAATTCTTTATATCCAGCGTTCTAACGTTGCCAAAACTACATTCAATGTCTGCTTTGTCAGCATTTTGCATATCAAGAGATGCATTGGTTATTTTCACATTTAGCTCAGCAATGTCCTGGTTTATGGCTACATCACCATATTTACTATCAATATGTAATATGGCATTTTTGGGTACATAAATGTTGATCTCTCTTTTCAAACTCGTATTCAGCATACTTACTTCGCCATTTTCTCCATATACTGCTACTGATTGATAGACTTGTTGTGACCTGTTTAAATTTTTACTATTAAAAGTGGTGGAAAATCCAACACCATTTATTGTAGATTTAAAGACAGTGTTAATGGAGTCATTGTTGAAGAAGAACGACTTTCCGGAAGTCTTATTAATATCATCAATCGTAACGATTTCCAATCCTTTTTTTAAACTATCTTTTTGCTTTCTTGTTTCGATTACTTCGCCTTTTACTTTCTCCAACTGTTTTCTCATATCGGCACTTAGTTCTTTTGATTCACTGATGCTTCCGGTAAGATTATTAAATGGACTATAAATAGAAAACTGAGAAGAATTGTTCATGCTTTGACGAGAATCCAGTGTACTAGCCATTACGTTAATGATACCTGAACTTCCCTGTGTCGTGATATGTAATTTATTAAACCATTCTTCATCACTTATATTTAAATTGCCAGTGTA
>JBDSHT010000123.1:0-4247 GCA_039918315.1 Ginsengibacter sp.
AATACTTTTTATCTAATTCTTTTCAACTTTTAAATTGTACTATCATGACAAAGTTCATCAGTTCAGTTGCGGTGGCAACTTTAATTATTAGCTTCTTTACTTTCCATTCTTATGCACAAAATTCAAACGGAATAGACATCGGATTTGATTCATCCAAAAAGCTTTCGGAAGCTTTTAATAATAGATATAGGAAGGGAATCTTTCATAAAAGACCTACCGGCTATATGATAAAATTTTCAAAGCAGGATCTCATTAAACTAATTGAAAGTGTTCCGGATGTGGATTCTATCAATATAGTTTTAGGTTCGGTTAAATTAGACAATTCATTCAGCAAAAAAAGTGAAGGACCAAAGCTAAAACCGCTTCTTATATTTCAGTTTAAAACCTTACCATCTCCAAATTTCTTAAATGGGGAATATAAATATAAAGTAGCTGGATCCTTATGCCCACCGCCTCTTACAGGATGTAAAGTAGAAGAAACGCCTGCCCAAAATTAAAAGGACTGCGTATGCAATGAATGAATCCTAATTGATGTATTTGAAGCTCTACATTACCGAGGACTCTTCTTCAAAACCTTTGTCATTAGACACAGGTTTTTTATGATCAATAGCCAACTTTTTTTCAAAGAGGCGAACCCTTGCGTTAAATAATTTTTTAGAAGCTAATAGCATGGTAACAATTCGTTCTAAATAATGTTGCAACGGTACCAGCAACGCGATCAATCCAATTTTAACCAACCACAATTTTAAAGGTTCATTATGGAGATGATGTGAAAGAAATAAATTATCAATTAGAAGAATTATAAATTCAAAAACTGAAATAAAGAAAAAATAACCCATCATCTTTATCATCATTTTCGAAATCGTAAATGAGCCCATTACCAACATCACAAAAAACACAATTACAATTATTATCGTAATGGTCATGTAGTTGAGGTTTCGGCGATAGTTATCTTCACGCTCTTGCTCTCGTATTTCCTGTTCATGTTTGCGCCTTTCCCTTGATACATCCAATAAAGCCAAATCCCTGTCCCTGGATGCTTTTCTAATTTTAGCGTTAATTTCATTTTCTTCGGCAGAGAAAAAAAATGCATTTTTGAAATTATTTTGTTGTTGATAAATGGAGCTTAACTTGTGCAGAAGGCGAGCGACAATATTCAGTTTGCCTATTTCTTTTGCGAGCTCTAACGACCTTTCATAATAAGGAATAGCTTTTTCCAGATCCTTCTGCAAATAGTAACTTTCGGCCAACTGCTCGTACATAATTTGCTTACCGTTCGGATCTGATTTCTTTATGACTTCAGGCGCTGCCATTGAAAAATAATAAATAGCTGAATCTGCTGCGCCTCCATAAAAAAAACAATTTCCTTTAGCAGAATAATAATTTGCTATGCCACTATTTATGTACCCCTGTTTTAGTTCCGGTTCATTTTCTAAAAAATTAAGAGAAAGTTTACTGTCTTTTTTTACCACCTGATAATACGCTAACAACAGTCTCTTTGAAGCCATTCCGTACTTAGGTAATTGAAGCGAATCTGAAAAATGTATTGCCTGGTCAATGAAATATTTTTCATCTGTTAGCCGACCCAATTGGAAATAATCATTAGTGAGGCCCTCGCCATTTTTTTTAAGTCTATTTAACTTCATGCTCTCATTGATTGACTCTCTTGCCAATTCATCATCGCCTAGTGTTTTATACATTTCAGCCAAACAATGATATACTCTGGATTGAAGGGGAATAGAATTCATCTGTACCGCCATATCAAACGCATTATTGAAATTGGAACAGGCAAAAACTGCTTCATTTTTAGCTAAATAAGCTTCCCCTAATTCTATGTACGTTAATGCTTTTATAGAATCGGATGGCACATAACGAAGTGAGGAAAGGGCTAGTACTGCATTTTCAAGTGCCCTTCCATAATCTCCCCTCATACGTAATATTGCAGATAACCGAACACGTCCCAAAGCTATAAAATCATAGAGATTATTTTCTTCAGCATAATTAATTCCTTTATGAATAAAGTCAACTGTCTTGTCAAAATCATCAGTACTGGCACTATAACCAATATTGGTAATAGCCTCACCGAACAAGGCGGTTAATATCAGATTCTCATTATTCGAAACCTCAGCAATCAACAACTGTTGGTGAAGTGTGGCAGCAGCAAGGCTATCCAAATGATAGATGTAATAATGGTTGGCAAGTTCACCGAGAATAATTACTCTTTGCGAATCCTGTGTGGCTTTACTAAAACGCAAATTCAGGTGGTCAAGTTTTTTTTGGTATTGTGCAAAGCCTAAATTTTGCAGCAAAACAAAAACCATGAAAAGGGTTATCGTAATTTTATTCATAAATAAAATTATTCTAACCAAAGGTAGTAATTCGGAATAAAGGATTAGTGGTTTTTTGATATGTTTTTGAGCCGCATCAATGCTCTATTTGCAAGGAAATTGACGAAAATTTTAGTACAAATTCTTTCTTCTAAATTTAATATTTTAAGAAGCCCAGGCGACAAATTCTTTTTAAAGCAAAAACGGAAGTATTTTCTAATTCAAAATGATAGACATTTAATAATCTTTCCAGCTTCCACCTGCTGTGGATTTAATTCCATGCTCCTTTAATAATTCATGAGCTTTTTTATTCCGTGTGCCTCCGCCGCAAACTACAATCACCGGATCTTTTAATTTTTTTATTTCATCAAGTTTGCTCTCCATTTCCGGTAACGGAATGTTGATACTTTCGGGGGCATGGCCTTTTTCAAAATCTACAGGATTTCTTACATCAATGATAATGGTTGTGGTTTTATTTTTTTTCACTTTTTATAAAAATTAAGAGCGATTAAAATTCTTTAATAGCATAGCTTAAATCATAAACTTCATAAGAACTTTTTAAACCTTCCTTAATTATTGACGCCCCAGCTGTACTACGATAACCGCCTGCACAATGCACCACTATTGGTTTTCCGGTTGGCACTTCATTTATTCTCTCTCTTAATTCCGGCAGAGGAATCACGAGCGCATTTTTAAATTTGGAATTATTTTTTACTTCAGAAGCATTTCTTATATCAACAATTGTGTAGTCAGAAGTTGACAATTTAAATTTTTCAACATCAATACTTTTTTCTTTAAGTCCGTCAATTGCAGTCGCAACAAAAGCAGTTTCAATTTGAGATTCGTACCCGATTCTCGATGTGCGTTCTATCAATGCTTGCAATACTTTTTTATTATCAGAAAGCAGATAAAATTTTTCACCGGGTGAAATAATACTTCCTAACCAGGTTTCAAATTTCGTATCATTCATCAGGTTGATTGAGTTTTGCAAATGCCCATTCTTAAAATCCAATTGATCTCGTGTATCAATAATAACAAGGTCTTGTAAATTGTCAGGAACAGAATCGCTAATTTTTATTTTATCGATTTCAGATTGAAAAGGAGGTGCTCCTTTCTTATTCAACTCAACTGAATTAGTAAAATATTTTGGAACAAAAGGTTGGTTATCCAAAAGTTCATCTATAAATTCTTCTTCGTTGAATTTTTGCAAACTCCAATTCGTAATCTTCTCTGCACCGATGGTACTGGAATTAGCGCTGCTCAATCCTTTACCACATAAGCTTCCAGCTCCATGTGCAGGATACACAATTACATCATCAGGAAGTATCATCAATTTATCACGAAGTGAATGATACATTTGACGGGCGAGTTCTCTTCTTTCGGAAGTGATAGCCCCGGCGGTTTCTCTCAAATCAGGACGTCCACAATCTCCAATAAATAAAGTGTCGCCGGTAAACACAACTTCCTGTTTTCCACTTTCATTAATTGCAACAATGCTTATACTATCGGGTGAATGACCTGGCGTATTGAATGCCTGTAAAGTAACATCGCCTATTTTTATAGAATCCCCATCATCAAAAGATTTGTGATTATATTCCGCTCCCAGAAGTTTACTAACATGTATTGTCGCACCTGTGGCATCATGAATTTCTTTATGGCTACTTATAAAATCTGCATGTGGATGCGTTTCAATTACTGCAACAATCTTAGAATTCGTTTGAGCAGCCAAATCGTAATAAGGCTGCGGGTTACGGGCAGGATCCACCAGTACAATCTCGCCCTTACTTATCAGAGCATAAGCAAAATGTGCAAGATTCTTATCTTCAAATTGTATTATTTCCATTGTTAGTTATTTGCCGCCAAAGTTAATAAAAAGTGATTTGCCGATACTCATTTTTAAAAGTTAAAGAGTGAATTTTT
>JBDSHT010000124.1:0-4959 GCA_039918315.1 Ginsengibacter sp.
TATTTTTTGTAAAAAAGATTCATCCATCCGGTAACCCGAAATATATTGCACCATGCTAAATGCAAAAACAGTAGGCTTGAAATTCTTGATCGTGTCAAGAATATTTGCTTCCATGTTTTCATCAATCCCTACATCACAATGTTTAAAACCCATACGGATGACAGGATTCACAATGGAAGGATAGTCTTCTTGCAACAATAAAAAACGGTGTGATGTATCCAATCCATTTAATAAAATATTGAAGCCAAAAGAGAAGTTAGGAACGAGAAATGTGTTTTCTATTTTAGAGCCGAACAGGTCCGAAATGTTATTTCTGAGTTCATTAATTAGCAACGCACTCTTCTCCCTGAATTCACTTGCTCCCGCAACAAATTCCTTGTCATGATTGGTGCGCCATCCGGCAATGTCCAGAGAAAGCAATCCTGAGTATGCCGTGTTGAGATAAGTATATTTTTCTAAGATGGGAAAAAGAGAATGAAAGTTCATTGGGTAAAATAAAGAAATAAAAATGAAATGTTGGTTTCACAGTTGTAGCAATCGGTCGATTAATTCAATAGCAACCTAACATCCATATTCATTAACGCCCCAAGGTCACCGGTTGCATCCGATAGGCATTTACAGTCTTGCCTCCTTGTTGCGCTGGTATCCATTTCGGCCCGTTCTCAATAGCTTCAATTGCGAATTTGGCAAGATTTGATTTCTTCATATTAGTGGCCTGAACATCCTGGACGCGGCCATTTTTATCTACGATAAACTGAATATTGCAGGTGCCTGCATCTTTCTTTTTAAATTCATCCGAATGCATCAGTAATTGTTTCGTGATGTACTTATTCCACGCTTCCATCCCACCCGGAAAACTGGCTTCTATTTCTACTTTTTCGAAGGGCGCATTTTTATCCTGCGCAAATAAATTATGGGTGAATGCCATAAATGCAAACAGGAAAACAAGGGTTAGTTTTAGTTTCATTGGTATATTATTTTTCGATTTATTATTCTGCAGCTTGCTCGCCTTTCTCACCCCGTTTTACAATATCCCCGGATGAAAATAAGATTGGTTTTAGTGTTTCTCCCCACTTAGGAATTTTTCTCATCAAAAATTCAAGGTCCATTCCAAAGTGCTTGAACTCTTCCTGCTGTGCATTCTCCATGATGGCTCTCGCATCCTTGTCCGGTTCAAGTGAAATTCTTTGTTGGTACCAATTGATGGCTTCTGCTTCTTCAGTAAGCGAAGCAAGCATTCGGGCGAGGGTTCTTGTTTCAGGAGATAATTCATCTGCTGGTTCGTGATATTGATCAAAAGCCATACAATAATTTTTTTATGAAATGATAAATTCAAAGTACCATAAAATTTGTTGGTTGGGAAGTTTCTTTTTTGAGTTGGACTAAACCAAGAAGGTTTTTGAAACCTTCTTGGTTTACAGGATCCACACCATTAAAATTATCAAAATGAAGTGTACTAATAAAGTAGTTTTTATCAACTGTGCCCTGCATTAAAATTAAGTGTAGAATCAAACCAAGAAGGTTTTTGAAACCTTCTTGGTTTTTAGTAATGTAAAATTTTATATTTACACATGCCCGATTACCATATTCCTCTTATCCCAAACCAAATCTATCACATCTTCAATAGAGCCATTGGAGATGAAAAATTGTTTAGAGAAGATAAAAATTACCTTTTTTTTCTTCAAAAATATAAACAACATATTTTGCCGGTGGCGGATACTTTTGCATACAGTCTTTTGCCCAATCATTTTCATTTTTTAATCAGAATAAAAGATGAAATACAGATAGCGGCTCTTTTTCGGAGTTCCAAAAAGAAAGAGGCCGAATTAGAATTACTTTCCGGATTTATAATGGAACGATTTGGAAATCTATTCAACAGTTATGCTAAATCTTTCAATAAAGAATATTCAAGAAAAGGAAACTTGTTTATGGATACGATGAAAAGAGTTGAGGTCGAAAATGATGCTCAATTTGGTTCCGAAGTATTTTATGTACACAAAAACCCGGTGCATCATCATTATTGTAAAAAAATTGAAGATTGGAAATGGTCATCGTACCATTCGTTATTAAGTAACTTGGATACTCTATTGCTTCGAAAGGAAGTGATTGAATGGTTTGGCAGTCGCGAAAAGTTTATAGAATTTCACAGGCAACCGATTTTTCTTAAGAATAATGTTGAAGAATAATACACCAAACCAGGAAGGTTTTTGATTTACTAAACCAAGAAGGTTTTTGAAACACCCAGACCATTAAAAAGTTGTAGAAACAAACCAAGAAGGTTTTTGAAACCTTCTTGGTTTAATATCGTTTTTGAAACCTTTCTGGTTTAACCTCCATTCCCTTTTCATAATGTACCGACCACTCTTATTTCACCTTACTTAATTTCCACATCCCCCAGATTATCATCTGGTATCCGATCAATCAATTTGTTATAAGGATCGATTCCCGCTTTCACCGGCTTTCCTTTTACCCGTATCACCATTGTTTTAGTACCGGGAGTCAATTTATATTTCTGTATGTAATCAGGATTTACTTTTTTGCGGCCTGCTTTATCCGTGGTCTCTTCACCAAAAATGGCAACATCAATATAGTCATTCATCGGTGCCACGGTTTCTTTACCAGTGCTGTCTGCATACATTTTTCCTGTCTTAAATTCAAGCGTAACATCATATTCATTCTTGCCGACTTCTTTTGCTTTGGCGCTGATCATTTTATTTTCATACAGCGTTATTTTCTCCCATGTGTCGGTTAAATAATAACGAATGGAATCAGGCGTATGTCTTTTTATAAACCGGTAGAGATCATTGCTGCCGGGGAAAGGAGGATTTTCTTTTAGCGCAAAACTATCCCTGAATTCGTGCAATGCATTACTGACAGCACTATCTCCAATAAGATCGCGAAGTCCATATAAAATAACACTGCCTTTGTAATACCATTCATACGCTCTGTTGCAATAAAGAAATACATTTTCTTTTTTCGCTTCGTTGGCGCGGCCTGTTAAATAATTATCCACTTCCTGTTTTAAAAATCGTTTCATATTATCCTTCCCAAATTTTCTTTCGGCTAAAATAAGCGCAGAATACTCTGCCAATGCTTCCGATATAAGATTGGCACCGCGCGTATCATTTGGGGTAACCTGGTGGCCCCACCATTGATGCGCGAGTTCATGAGCCGTTACATAATATACATAATCAAAATCGTCTGGTTTTTTGAAGTCCGCTACCCAACCAAAACTTTCAGCAAACGGAACAGTATTAGGAAAACTTTGGGCAAAGCCTGCATACCTTGGAAATTCCAATATCCGCATCTGCCGGAATTGGAACGGACCATACGTTTCAGAAAAATATTGAATTCCATCTTTCAGAGCTTCATTAAAATGGTTCACATTAAAAGGATGTTTTTTGTCATGAAATATTTCGATGGCAATTTGTTTACCATCTTTCAATGTGACAGAATCTTTTGCCACTTCATACTTCGCAGAAACGAGACTGAAGAATGCCTGGATAGGCGAATCCTGAATATATGAAAAATAGCGCCGTCCATCCTGCATCCATGTTTTTTGAAGATACCCCGGTGCAATGGCTATCTGATCGGGAGTGGTGCTAACGGTTGCTTCAAAATGAATCAGGTCTGCAGAATTATTAAATAACAAACGGTTTCTTCCTTTCGGATCGTCCTGTTCAGGCAGGTCATCAGGCTTTGGCGGCAATCCATATTTCTTCCGGTATTCATCACTCTCCAATTCGTTTTCAGGTGCATATCCAAATAAGGGAAGACCACCAGCGAAGAAGGTTCCGTTATGTAATATTTCCCTGCCTAATCCGCTGTTTACAAAACCGTGATTAGCAATCTCTGAATGTATTTCCATCAAAGCGCTGTCCCCCGGCAGAAGTGGAGCAGGCAGGGTATAGATGCGATAATTGAAAGTGTCTTTTCCGGATTTAAAAAATGTAAGTGCAGAATAATTATAAGCTAACGGGCTTGTGTAGCCGATTTTTTTTCCATTGTAAATCATATTATAATTTACATTTTGGGCAGCCATCAAATGTAAGGCTGGTATAGCTTCTGAAGTTTTATTTTTAATATACACTTTTGCATCGATATCCACTTTTCTTTCAGCAGGATAAATAGCAGCGTTCATTATGATCGATGTCGCTTTCGGTTGCGCAAGATTTTCATACTTCTTTAATGACTTCTCATACTGTACCAAATTTTTCCTGTTTTCTTTGGCAGAATAATAATTATTCAGAATGCTCACATTGTAATAAATGAAAGCTCCACTTCCAAGCCATGCAATAAAAAACAGTGAAGACAATATCACAGGCCAGCCTTTGAAACGTTGCATAGCGACTCTCCATCTTTCTTTAAAACCTCCTGTTACTCCGCGTCGGTAAAATAAAAAAGCAAGCGTAACCAACAAGGAGCCCAACATCAACCAATAAAAATTAAACCAGATTTGCTGTCTCATAAAATGGCCGATGCCATTCATGTCAGACCACATATAATTGGGCGTGTAAAAATAAAAGAAGAGATTATAATCCATCTTTCCCACACTGCGCAACATGAACATCGTAATCCAGATGATCAGAGCCACTCCATGCCCGCCGAATTTATTATTGACAATGATGTGCACGGCAAAACTCAAAAGAATCATTTCAACAAAAGATGGAAAAGTAAGCAGATACATCTCTCTGAGATAAATGCTGAAATCATAGTCTGTAAAGCCTTTCAGCGTTTGAACCAGTACTCCCATCACGATGGGTACGGTGCACAGCACGAGCGCCATTAATACAAGACCTAACAGTTTCGACATATAGAAAACAGTGTTAGGTACGGGCATCGCATCATTGATAATATCAAATTTGGTTGACTTTTCGCGGTGTACCGCTTCACCTGTATAAAACAAAATAATGATGAAAATGAAAACGGAATAATTATAACTTTTATAATCCATTAGGA
>JBDSHT010000125.1:0-2656 GCA_039918315.1 Ginsengibacter sp.
AATATTGTTGACTTCACTTGCAGCAGTTCCGTCAACATTAATTTGAAAAGCAGAATTGTTTCCGCCACCCAATTTTACTTTTGACAAACGTAATTTCTGATCGTTGTTATTAAATATTTTGAAAGTCATTGTGATGGAACCGACTGTAGTAAAAACCGTGTCAAAAAATAAAGTATCGACGTTGGTGTACAAGCTGGCATCAGCGCTGGTTATAAAGGTTTCCTTTTTACACGAAGTGAAAAAAATAAAAACAAGCAATATAAAAAATGAAACTTTCAAAATTGTAGATGAATGATTTTTGGTCAATGAACACTTATTAGATTCAGACTAAGTTTTGTCAATTTTAGATTTGAGTTTTTCACACAAGCGTACTCTCAATAAATTCAAATCCTTCGTCAGCAGGAAGTTCATTCCATAATATTTTATAGATAGTTTCCGCAATAGGCATTTCTGCTTTCACATTTTGATTAATTACGAACATACATTTGCTCGCATTGTACCCTTCAGCCACCATACTCATTTCCAGTTGCGCCGCCTGAACAGAGTATCCTTTACCAATCATATTTCCAAATGTACGGTTGCGACTATACAAGGAATAGCAGGTAACCAAAAGGTCGCCCAAATAAACAGAGGCTGCATAATTAGTAACCTCACGATTTTCGCCGGGAGCATGTTGGATACTTCCCATCTCAACATTTTTTATTCCAAATTTTTTTAAAAACCCTACCATTTCATCTGCACTGTTGGCGATTAAAACGCTCAGAAAATTATCTCCATAATCAAGCCCATGTGCAATACCGGAGCCTATTGCATATATATTTTTCATGACAGCGGCGTATTGAACTCCATACACATCTGTGTTGTGAATCGTCTTTAAATATTTTGTTTTAAACTGCGAAGCAAGTTTGCGCGTTTCATCTTCATCAATCCCGGAAAAGGTGAGATACGATAGCTTTTCTGCAGCAACTTCTTCAGCATGGCAAGGACCTAAAACAGTAAAATATCCTGAGAGTGGAAAATCAAATTCATTTTTCAAAAAAGTATTCAACAAAATATTATGCTCAGGAAGAATGCCTTTCACAGCCGAAATAATCTTCTTATTTTCGAAAACATTTTTAGATATTCCTTTCAACGACTCTGCTACGAAAGCGGATGGCACCGCAATAATAATTACATCACTTTTTTGAATTACTTCTTCGGCACTCGTAGAAAAGTCGATAAGGCTGGTATCAAAAATGGCATTGCGCAAATATTGGGGATTGTGTCTCCGGCTTTTAAAATTGGAAATATTTGAATCACTTCTTAACCACCAATTAATCCGGTTATTATTATCGGTTAATATCTTCGCAAGTGCTGTACCCCAACTACCACTTCCTATTATTCCAAAATTCATGATGCGTCCTCTTTAAATCTTTTTAGATGTCGGTTATTTTATTTCACTGCAATGGTAACTCTTATAATTTTAATTTCTCTACCGCTATTTGAGCAGCTAACTGGCTGGCATCTTTTTTATTATATGCCTTTGCCTGGGCAATTATTTCTCCATCCACTTTTGCTCCAATTGTAAATAATCTTCTACCATTTTCAATCTTTTCATCAAGGGTGTCGAACTCAAGAAACTTTCCATTTTTGTTGGCCCATCCGTACAATTTATTTTTTTGATTGATATCCAGATTCTCGAGATCCTGCATGAATAAGTGAGGAGTGATAATTTGGTTGGTCACCCATTTGTGAGTTTGTTCGTACCCACGATCAAGATAAACAGCGCCAATTAAGGCTTCCAGCGTATTTCCAAAAATCTGTGAAATTTTAAGTGAGTTATCTACGCGGTTAAAAAAAGTAATTTTCTTTAATCCAATTCTGATTGCAATATCGTTTAACTGGTTACGGTTAACCATCTTACTTCTCATCTCGGTTAAGAAACCTTCTTCTTTGTAGGGATAGCGCATAAATAAATAATGCGCCACAATCGTACTCAGTATCGCATCGCCAAGGAACTCAAGTCTTTCATTATTTTCATCAGCTCCTTCGCGCACCGATCTGTGACTTAAAGCCGTTTTGTACAGTTTCCATTTACGTGGAGCGAATCCCAAAACATTACGCAATTGGGCACGGAATTCACGTTCCTTTTTTGAATAGAAGATATTGGCGATGAAACCCACGTGGAATTTTTAAATGAATGGTGCTTTAAAATTAATGAAAAAAAATCCATAATCGTTGCCAATTTGTATTTGCTATCGCAAAGAAAATGCATGATTTATTAAAAACAAGGATGACCTGTTCTTCTTAAATGAACTACAAAATGGAATTGAAAAATGTAGGTGCGTTATTTTTTACATGAATTTAAAAATCACGTAAATTGCTATGATAGTAGTTATCCAGAAAACAAAGCCCCAAAGAATGATAGTACCTTCTACTGCGGAAACTCTTTTGGTTAATTTTTCCTGCAATTCAGAGGCTTCTGCTTTGGTAGACAATTCAGATTTTAATTCGCTTCGCCAAAGTGCCGATTCATTTTGGGCATCTTGGACACGGGCAGCCACATTCTTATCTATTTCAGATTGAACATAGTCCATTATTTCTTCCCCTTCTTTTTCGCCGAGACGGCGTACGAGGAAGTTTTTTATTTCTGATGTTGAAATATTGGGCGTGTTTT
>JBDSHT010000126.1:0-14916 GCA_039918315.1 Ginsengibacter sp.
CTTACCGATGGTGTTAATAATGGAGGACTTATTGATCCTTCAACGGCAAAAGAAATCGCTAAAGTTTTTAAGGTAAAAGTTTATACAATTGGCGTTGGCACTGATGGCTTTGCTCCGACTCCTATTAGCACTCCGCTCGGCATTGTAATGCAAAATGAAAAAGTAAATATTGATGAAGCACTTTTAAAAAACATCGCGAGTGAAACCGGTGGAAAATATTTCAGGGCAACCGATAATCAGAGTCTTCAAAAAATTTATGAGGATATCAATAAAATGGAAAAGTCGAAAGTGGAAGTAACAACCTTCAATCGTTTCACTGAAAAATATTATCCATTTGTTTTTGCTGCATTGATATTCCTCTTTCTTGAATTGCTTTTGCGTTTCACAGTTCTCAAAAAGTTTCCGTGATTTTTTTTAAACCATTTTATTTCGTCTTTGATTCTCACAATTTTCAGATGATTTCCAGAACTGTATTCAAGGCTGTTTAGGTAAATTGCAGTATGAAAGCGTTAGTGTATAAGTCAACCGGTAGCTGGTACCAGATTAGAAATGAAGACGGCGAATTGTTCAATGCCCGCATAAAAGGAAAATTTAAAATAGACGGGATTACATCTACAAATCCTTTGGCAGTAGGCGATGTAGTTGATTTTGAAAAGGAAGATGTTGCGGAGGGTTCTGTAGTGATCAATAAAATTTATCCGCGCGGAAATTATATTACACGCCAATCGCCGCATAACAAACATCTCCACCATATCATTGCGTCCAATCTTGATCAAAGTATTTTGCTGGCTACATTAATTGATCCTAAAACTTCTACCGGTTTTTTGGATCGGTTTCTTGTAGCGTCCGAAGCGTATCATGTGCCGTCGATAATTGTCTATAACAAAAGTGATTTGTTTACCGAAAAGGCAACAGAAAAATTTGACGAAATAAAAAACATTTATGAAAAAATCGGATACCGTGTAATGCT
Source organism: Ginsengibacter sp. (assembly GCA_039918315.1). Taxonomy (GTDB): domain Bacteria; phylum Bacteroidota; class Bacteroidia; order Chitinophagales; family Chitinophagaceae; genus Ginsengibacter. The sequence goes on from JBDSHT010000126.1 coordinate 971, forward strand.
GATGAGTGTCAGTAATAACAAGGGTCTCCAAGAGGTTTTTGATTTATTAAAAGGTAAGACCACACTTATCAGTGGACATTCAGGGGTTGGCAAATCATCTTTCATCAATACCATCTTTCCCGGCTTGTCTTTAAAAACGCAGGATGTAAGCGAATGGAGCGGCAAAGGATTGCACACTACTACTTTTGCAGAAATGTATGACCTTCCTTTTGGGGGAAGAATTATTGATACACCGGGTATGCGCGAGTTTGCACTTATGGATATTGAACCTCATGAACTATCGCATTATTTCCCTGAAATGAGGCAACTTATCAACGATTGTAAATTCAATAATTGTATGCACATCGAAGAACCTGGCTGTGCTGTAAAAGAAGCTATTGAAGATGGAAGAGTTCACGCTTCGAGGTATATCAATTACCTCAATATTTTGGGAACCATTGATAAAAAAAAGTGGTAAGAAAATTTATTTTTTATTTTTAAATCCTGATGGATCGACTGACCAATGAAAATCAGTAAGCCTTCTCTTCCAGTAATGACGCCAGTTCCATCACAATCTTATTCACTTTATTTTTGTAATTGATGGGTTGAGGCAGAATAGAAACCCCATTGAAAATACTATAGTGAAGTGTTAGAAAATGTTTCTTGTATTTAAAATCCCAGTCTAAAGTTTCCGCATCATCTACCTGGTTTAGAAATTTTACTTTCAGCTCATCGTTTAATGTGCCTGCAATAGAATAGAATTTTGAAATGCCGCAATTGTCATCAATCACCACTTCGGTTCCACCGAAATTAGTTTTCAAATAATAACACATAAGGGTTAGGTTTAGTTAGGTAATTAAAATAGGTCCGGTTAGTTTTTTAAAATTTAGCTTTTGAATTTTCTGGCTTTTTTAGCCGCTTTGATAGCATCTTTATCTCCTGATAAAATTCTCTCTGCACCCACATTTTTGCCGCTTGTCTTACATCCTAGTTTTTCATTTTTTTTGAAAATAGAACATCCGGCAAACATCCAGCAGCATATAAGAGCTATTAATAATTTTTTCATTTTGCCATTTTTTAAAAATTGAAAAACCTGATCTTTAAACCTTGCGCCACCTGTTGTTGTTACACTTTAGCAAGTCCTTCATCATACCAGCTTGCATACATCAGGTAGTTTTGGGCAATCCGGTTTATCTCGCCCTTAATTAATTCCTGTGAAATATCTTTCACTTTTCTTGCCGGCACTCCGGCGTAAATAGTTCCACTTTCTACAACAGTGTTTTCAAGAACTACTGCGCCTGCGGCAATTATACAATTACTTCCTATTCTGGCGTTGTCCATTATAATGGCTCCCATTCCCACAAGTACATTGTCCTCTATAACGCATCCATGTACGATTGCATTGTGTCCGATACTAACATTATTTCCAATATGTGTAGAAGTCTTTTGATAGGTACAATGAATGATGGCACCATCCTGTACATTTACTTTATTGCCCATCCTGATGAAGTTAACATCACCCCGAATTACGGCATTAAACCAAATGCTACAATCATCTCCCATGATGATATCACCCGAGAGTGTAGCATTTTCGGCAATGTAACATCCATTGCCCCATGAGGGCTTTATTCCTTTTATAGAAATTATATTATTCATTAAAATGTATTGATTAATTGAATCCTCAATTTACTTTCGGAGCCACGAAGATGGGTTTACACTATCGGTCTCATCCATGATGATAAAATCTACCTGACCGCTGTCCCCATCATCATTAATTGCCGCTTTCCCAATAGGCTGGCCGGTGGTAACTTTTTGTCCGCCGGACACACTTGCTGAAGCCAGGTTGCTATAAACTGTAAAATATTTTCCGTGTTTGATATACACTACCATTTTATCACCTATATAACTTACCATGGTAACATCCCCGTCAAATACGGCCTTAACAGTAGATCCAACTTTTGTATTAATTGTTACCCCGTTACTGTAATATTCGACTCCATCAGGATATTTATTTACACCATAATGATAAACTAAAAATCCATCTACCGGCCACGGCAAATGGCCTTTATTTTTTATGAAACTTTCATTCAAAGCCTTATCGGCTGCACTAATCACCAACACGCTACCGGACTTTACGGGTTCTCTTTTTACAGTTTCGGTGGCAGGTTCTTTCGCTACAGTTTTTGTATCAGGAGTTGTACTTTGCTTTTTTGCCGTGGCATTTTCTTTTTTGAGTGCGGCCAGTCTTTCTTTTTCTTTTTTAGCGGCTTCTGCTTTTGCAAGTGCTATTTCCCGCTTGATCATAACTGAAATAGCATCTCTTAATTTTATATCCTGTTTTCGTTTTGCAGTTACTTGCGCAGTGAGTTCCTTTTGCCGGCCTTTCAATTGGGAAACAATCTCCGCCTTTTCATTTTTTTGTTTTTCTAATTTTGACAATTCATTTCCCTGCTCCTTAAGTACCACATTCTTTCTGACTTTGGTCCCCGACAAAACCGTGATCTTATCTTCAAGCATGGCTTGAGTCTTTATAATATTATCGGCCTGCATTTCACGATAGTTCCGATAAGATTTAAGATAGGCGATGCGTTTGATAGCATCATTAAAATTATTAGCAGAAAAAATAAAATTTAAAAAATCGTAATTGCTCCGGTTTTTATAAGCATACACCATGCTTTTGCTGTACTCTTCCTTTAGCGTGTCAAGCACGCGTTTCATTTTATTTATTTCTAATTGGGAGAGATAAATGTTATCGTTAAGATTTTTAATTTCTCCACTTATATTTTCAATCACATTTCCCTGTAAGTCTAGTTTCTTGTTGATAAGGGAAAGCTGGCCTATGTTGACTTTGGCAGTTTTTTTTGTCTCGCTTAATGTTTTTTCCGTTTGTGAAATCTCATTTTTTAATTTTTCCCTTTGCTTTTGCAAAGCATCTTTATCCTCCTGCGCTTGCGCGAATGAGGAAAATCCGATGGTTAAAAAAATAAAAGCCGAAAATATTTTTTGTAGCATGACCCATTTATTATTAAAAACTAAAAGGTAGAATATTGGTAAAATGACTTGCCTTAAAGTAACAATTATTTTATTTTATAACTTCCCGGAACCTTAAACGAAAATGATAATTCCTTGTTAAACTCAAACTGCTTAAACGAAAGCCGGATATCAACTTTTGATTTTTCCGCCACTGTTATTTCACGATAGGTCGCAAAGTTAAAAAGATTATTATTTTGATAGTCACTGTAAATAAAATCTGCTGTCCGGTTTTGCTGCGGATCTGCATCATCTAATTTACTTCGTTGCAAAAGTTTGTTATCAGAAGAAATAGTAAGCAGATTTTTAAAATATTTTCCAATAGTTCCTATCAATATCAGGTTTTCGGTTTTGCGATAGGAGACAATGCTATCGCTAACAAAAATGGGATTGCCTATTAATAAATCCTGGAGAATAGAAAAGGTAAGTGGAATGTGCGCAATGCTTTCGATATAACCAAAAGGTTTGTATTCCACGGTTTTTTCCAGCTTATTTAAAATGGTAATACTATCAGGAGTAATTAGCACACGCAGCGCTTCTATATTCAAGAAAGTAGCACTGATTGATATCCACAAAACACTGTCTTTTTTCAGCCGGATAAATGCGTTCACATCAGGCTGCTTACCATTTCTGTCTTCATACTCCACTTTTGCTTTTGCAGAGAAAGTATTGAAATCTATTTTTTTTTCTGCCAACGATTTCAAATCAGCATTTGCTTCCAATTCTAAAGAATCTCCGGCAGTAACCTGGGGTATCACCGAAACGACAGTATCTTTTTTTGTTATTGCAGTTTGAAATTTCCTGGTGGAGCGACAACTCATCATTGATAAAACGATCATAACGGTTACCACTACCTGTAAATAATGTTTCATTGAAATAAATTAATTTTTACCGGTGTGGCCAAAACCTCCTTGGCCTCTAAGAGAAGAATTTAATTCTGATGAAGGTTGCAAAATAGCTTTCTCAATTTTACTGACTACCATCTGTGCAATGCGATCACCATGTTGTATGATGTGCTCTTCATTTGAAAGGTTAATAAGAATGATTTTTATTTCACCCCGATAGTCGCTATCCACTGTCCCTGGCGAGTTTAAGCAGGTTAGTCCATGGTTAATAGCAAGTCCGCTTCTTGGTCTTACCTGTACTTCAAAACCTTCAGGAATTTCCAAAAATAACCCCGTCGGAAGCAATTTTCTTTCTAATGGTTTAAGAGAAACGGGTTCCTGCAGATTAGCTCTGAGGTCCATTCCGGATGACCCGGGAGTAGCATATTCAGGCACAGCATTAGAGGAGGTATTGTTGATCTTTATAATTACATCATGCATATAAACAAAGATAAGGTTTGGTAATTGTTGATGACTATTTTGAAAAAATGGCTGTTGTTAAAAAATTACAGTTACATCTCTTGGTTTATATACCGATGATAATTTATTTGTTGGCGATCAACAATATAGTAGCATAGGCTGCAATTCCTTCTTCGCGGCCTACGAAACCCATTTTTTCTGATGTGGTTGCTTTGACCGAAACACAATTTATTTCCACATTTAAAATCGATGAAATTACATTGCGCATGTCAGTTGCATGAGGTTTTATTTTAGGAAATTCAAGGCAAATTGTGGAATCAATATTTCCTACGCCGTACCCTTCTTTATGAATCAGGTCATTGCATTTTTTCAATAAAATTTTACTATCAACATTTTTGTAAGCGTCATCAGTATCAGGGAAGTGAGTTCCGATATCGCCAAGACAAACGGCTCCCAGCATCGCATCACAAATGGCGTGGAGTAATACATCTGCATCGCTATGGCCTAATGCTCCTTTGTGGTGGTCAAGTTTGATTCCGCCGATCCATAATTCCCGGCCTGCTACTAATTGATGAAAATCAATACCAAAGCCCGTTCTAAAAGGTAGTTGTTGCATTTTTAATTCGTTAAAGTATAAATGTTTTTGGTCTAAAATTGAGTGTTTATTTTTTACTGCGCCGTTGCCGGCAAAAAAAATACCCCAACAAAGGGGCACTTTCTATTTCTAAAAAATTAAATTTATTTATTGTGCACTGCCCGCTGCTGTTGATGGATCCAGGTTAAAGATAAGGCTGAAACGTAAAGTATTTGATAATGGATTACGATTTATTCCAGAGCCTGTAGGAATGAGGTAGGAAAAATTTAAACCAAATAAATTATAATTTAAACCAGCGCCTACAGTAAAATATTTACGGTCGCCTTTTGTAGGAGCTTCATAAAAATATCCTGCCCTGAACGCGAACTGATCGTTATAACTGAATTCAGCACCGGCAGAAATTTGAAACTCTTTTAACTCTTCTGAAAATCCACCTGGTGCATCACCGAATGAACTGAACCAACTGCCCACCACACCCTTGTTGCGGTAACTAACAAGTCCTGCTGAATCGCCAAGAGCCGGAGGCGTAGGCACTAAAAGTTTATTGATATCGAGGCCAAATGTTATTTTGCTTGTTTCATCAAACACATTTACATAGGCAACACCGAGGCCCAGGTTAGCGGGAATAAAATCTTTTTCTGTAGCATCATTAGTATAACCAATTTTTGCACCCAGGTTGGATAATGTTGCACCCCAGTTCAAGCCGGACTGATCACCCGAATTAGATCCATCATGAAATACAGAAATGTCTCCTGCAACTGAACTACCTGTTTTGTAAGTAGAACCACTTGCGGATTGCCCACTGGCAAGATTTGAATTTATATATCGTAATGCAATTCCTACTCCCATAGTTTCTGATAATTTTCGGGAATATCCTGCGTCAACCGCAAATTCGCGTGGTCTGTATGTTTGAAGGTCATTGCCTAAATTATCAGTAAACTGAATGTTACCTAAACTGAAATATCGTAGCGAACCAGAAATGGCTTGTAGTTCGTCGAGTTGGTGATAACCCGCCGCAGAAACGAGATATACATCATTAAGATCTAAACCTTTGAGCCAGGGAGTATAAGTAAGAGCGATTGCCGATTTGCTTTTCGCAAATGGGATTTTAGAAAGATTCCAAAATATTGAATTGGCATCTGGCAAAGTAGCAATACCTACATCACCCATACCGCCTGAGCGTGCATCCGGAGAAATTCTTAAAAAGGGAACTGCAGTTGTTACTACATTAATCGGATTTGAATTTTGCCCACTTACATTTAATGTTCCTGCAATCAACATAACCAATGCCGTCAACTTAAAAATGGCTGTTTTCATGTAACTTATTTATTCTGATTAGGTAGAAATAATCTATATGTTGTATAAGTTTTTGGGGTTGTAAAAATATAAGTTTTATTGAAAAGGGCAATTAAAATTTCATATTTTGCAAACACTACTATTTTAATTAAACTTCTTTTAAGAAATGATTAAAAGAAGTTTTGTCAAAATTTAAATAGATTTACTTAATTTTATTTTCATTTCAACTTGCAATGAACGAATTTAAATAATGGTTTATTGCTTCTAATTATATAAAGATAAAGTATCGCTTCAATTTTACCCCAATTAAGGAATCAACAAAATTATTAAGAGACTTAATCGACAGAGGACATCTGTTTGTGAATGGTTTGCGAAAAGTAATTTGAATGTATTTGTTTCTGATTTTTGAACATCTATAAAAAAGAAGAAAGTATTTATATTCGCATTAATAAGTAACCCCCTTTCACAATAAGAAACAAATCCTTTCGTTATTTAATCTGCAAAAACAAATGTTCATGTTAAATAAAATTTCCGTCGGAAAACTTCCTTTGATAGTGGTAGCCGCATCTCTTGCCTTTACCTCTTGTAAAAACGGGAGCATCTTTAGTAAGAAAAAATCTTCGTCTTCGGTGACAGGATGGAATTACGATGATAAGAATTATGGTAATTTCCACGTGCTAAAAGCTAAAGAACAAAAAGCCGGCCCCGGACTCGTATTTGTACAGGGTGGTACTTTTGTAATGGGTGCTAAAGAAGATGACGTCATGGGCGATTGGAACAACGTTCCAAGGCGTGTGAGTGTTAACTCTTTTTACATCGATGAAACAGAAGTAGCGAATGTGCACTATCGCGAGTATTTATATTGGCTCGGAAACACATTCGATAATGATACCACTATTATGAGAATGGCTTTGCCCGATACCTTAGTGTGGAGGAGTGAGTTGGCATATAACGAACCTTATGTGGATTATTATTTCAGGTATCCTGCCTATAATTATTATCCTGTGGTGGGTGTTACCTGGGAGCAGGCTCATGACTTTTGTGTTTGGAGAACTGATCGTGTAAATGAAAAAATATTAATTGATAAAGGATATTTAAATAAAAAATCTCCACTAACTGCCATGAAAGCGGGTATGGGAGATCAAACATTTAATACAGACACGTACCTGATGAATCCCGATTTGATTAATAACAAAACGGCTCCTAAAAAAGGAGGCTTAAAAGATGTAAGCGGTAGAACACGCAAAGTGATCACTTTTGAAGATGGGTTGCTGCTACCGGGTTATCGTTTGCCCACTGAAGCAGAGTGGGAATATGCAGCCTATGGTCTTATTGCTCAAAATCCAAAAACACGTACCAAAGAAAAAAATCATGGTGAGGAATTATTTTCAAACCAACAGGTTTATTCCTGGAGCAAGAATGTAAACGGTCTTCGGGATAATCGCAGAGGTAGCTGGCAGGGACAGTTTTTATCAAACTTTAAAAGAGGAAATGGTGACGTGATGGGTGTTGCAGGTGGATTGAATGACCGTGCTGCAATTCCAGGCCCCATTAATTCTTTTTATCCAAACGGATTTGGAGTATATAATATGAGTGGTAATGTAAGTGAGTGGGTTGGTGATGTATATCGTCCGATGAACTCAATGGATGTTGACGATGTTAACCCTTATCGTGGTAACAAATTCACTAAATTTTATAAAAATGATCAGGGCGAATTCGAAAGGGATTCTTTAGGTCGTCTGAAAAAGGAAGTAGTGTCAGATGCTGAAGCGGTAACCCGTCGTAATTATCAGAAAGGTGATGTAATCAACTATCTTGATGGTGACTCAATTTCGAACGTAAGTTATGGTTATGGTATTTCATCTTTAATCAGTGATAAATCAAGAGTTGTAAAAGGCGGAAGTTGGAATGATATGCCTTACTGGTTATCGCCTGGGTCACGCCGCTATATGCAGCAAGATCAGGCAAGTAGCACTGTAGGTTTCAGATGTGCGATGACCCGTTTAGGAAGTCCTGAAGGGAACGGATTTAAAGAAGGCAATATCTTCGGTAAAAGAAAACAGAACAAGAAGAAAAGGAATTAATTAAATATATTTATTTAGAACAAAATTTAAAACCTCCTACTTAAAAAACAGGAGGTTTTTTGTTTTATTTGAGATCAGTTTTGGAATCTTTTTTTATGATGTTAGTTAAACAAATCCATCAATGTAAATTTTATTCAAAATTGCGAACTCAAAATTCCGCGGTAAGTAAAATTCCCCTATTTTATAAATTTTGTTACCGCCTGCGTTTATTATTTAATCACACTCACTACAAAGTAATTTGCATTCGGTATTGTGAGAAATAACATTGTAAGGCGCTTCAATAATCCTTAGTTTTACAAGGACTCAAAAAAGTGAAATTGTGGCTGATATTATTAACCTTCTACCTGAAAATATTGCTAATCAAATTGCTGCCGGTGAAGTAATTCAGCGGCCCGCAAGTGCGGTGAAAGAACTATTGGAAAATTCTGTAGATGCCGGGGCAACAGAAATTAAATTGTTTATAAATGATGCGGGTAAGGCATTGGTTCAGGTTATTGATAACGGAAAAGGAATGAGTGAAACCGATGCCCGTATGAGCTTTGAACGGCATGCAACTTCCAAGATCAATAATATTGATGATCTCTTTCACATTAAAACCATGGGCTTCAGGGGTGAAGCATTGGCGAGCATTGCAGGTGTAGCGCAGGTGGAATTGAAAACCAAAAAAGCCGGAGAAACCATCGGCACCTACATTGAAATTGAAAACAGCACGGTAAAATCTCAGCAACCGGTGGCAACAAATGAGGGTACCAGCATCAGTATGAAAAATTTATTTTTCAATGTGCCGGCTCGTAGGAATTTCTTAAAGAGCAATGCCTCCGAATTAAGACATATTGTAGATGAATTTATAAGAGTGGCCATGTCGTTTTCGGAAATATTTTTTTCGCTCAGCTCAAATGGCCAGGAGGTTTTTCATCTGGAAAAAGGATCACTGAAACAAAGGATCATTCAAATATTAGGTAATAATTATTCTGCAAAACTCGTAAGCGTAAAAGAGGAAACTGATTATTTAAATATCTATGGATTTGTAGGAAAGCCGGACACAGCAAAGAAGACACGTGGTGATCAATATTTTTTTGTGAACAATCGGTTTATCAAAAGTGCTTATCTGAACCATGCGGTCATGAATGCGTTTTCTGATATGATTGCAAAAGATAGTTTCCCGATGTACACACTCTTTATTGATATTGATCCTTCACGATTAGATATCAATGTGCATCCCACTAAACAGGAAATAAAATTTGAAGATGAAAAATTAATTTATGCGTTTGTTCAGTCTGCCGTAAAGCATTCGCTTGCGCAGTATAGCGTAACACCAACCCTTGATTTTGAGCTTGATGCTACCATACAAAAAACAGATGCAGTAAGCCAGCCTTTTACCTCTGACAAACAGTTTACCGCTACAAGTTCATCATTGTATAAAACGTTTACGCAAAAAAATCAGGCTCACTTTATTGATAGCAAAAGCGATTTGCCCACCTGGAATGAAAGTTTATTAAAACAAGATTTTGCAAAGGAAAAAGGAGTGGCTTCTTTGCAAAGTTTTGAAGTGCAAAAAAATGAGTTCACCGTACCTACAGTAAAAAGGTTAATAAATAAAAAACCAGTTACTGAAGATTTCCTGCAATTGCATAAATCTTTTATTATTTCAGAAAATGAAAATGGATATATAATTATCCATCAACAAAACGCACATGAGAGAGTGTTGTATGAAAGATTTGTAAACGCCATGAAAGGCAGGCCTATTGCCATTCAGAGAAGTTTATTTCCTGTTACCATTGAATTGGCTCCTGCCGATACCGTTTTATTATCCGAGCTTATTCCCGACCTGACTTTGTTGGGCTACCAGGTAGAACCTTTTGGTAGCAATACATTTGTGATACAAGGTTCACCTGCGGACATCGGTTCCGGAAATGAAAAAGCCGCATTAGAAAAAATGCTGGAGCAATACAAACATTTTAATATGGAAATAACTTTTTCCAAGCGGGAAAAATTATTGCGTTCAATGGCATGGCAGCAATCCATAAAAGCCGGCACCTACTTAACTTCAAAAGAAATAAAAGGTTTAGTAGAAGATCTTTTTAATTGCGAAATAAATAATACCACGCCAAATGGTAAACCTGTTTTCCTGGAGTTTAAGAAAGACGAATTAAATAAAATATTTGGGAGGTAAAGTTTCTAAATCCTACTCAGGCTGAATTAATTTATAAGCTGCCGGTAAAATTTCAATGATAAATTCTGAAGTCGTTTCGCAAGGATCTCCATCAATATGTAACGGTGCATGATCCAGATTTTTAATAGTCAATTTCCCGGTTTGGAAATATAAAATGTTTTTGTTTCCCAGCCCTTTTGAATGAACGCTTTTAATTTCCCCAAGAAAAACTTGTTTTACCATTTCGATAATTACAACCGGCTTACTTGTTTTTTTTACAATAATAATATCCAGCAAACCATCAGACAGGCTTGCTTTTGGTGCGATGGTGAAATTATTTCCAAACTGGTTGCTATTTGCCACGCAAACGCAAAAGGCTTTTTCTTGAAAAAATTTTCCTTCTATTTCTGTTTCAAAAAGCCATGTTTTAGCCGAGATAAAATTTTTTAAAAATTGTTTGATATAAGTATTTAGGCCGCGCTTTTTTTGTTTGGCAAAATCATGTGCTACCTGCGCATCAAAACCTAATCCGGTTATTTGACAACTGAGCTGTCCGTTAACTAAAAAGGCATCGACGGCAGATGCATTTCCATTTAGAATAATTTCTAATGCCTTGTCTAATTTTTTTGGAATTCCGGCAGCAGTAGCTACCCCATTGCCGGACCCCATTGGTAGAATTCCAACATTAATATTTGTATGTAGTAGGTGTTTGATAATGGGGCCCAGGCTTCCGTCGCCTCCTGCAATCACGACGTCTGTTATGTTTTCTACTCTTATTTTTTCTGGTAAAAAATCATAATTCCCATCCGCAGACGTGTGGCAAATTTCAAATTCAACTTCTTTTTCTGTACACCGTGCGGAAATATCTTTTTTTAATGAAGATTTATTTCTGGTTCCTGAAATCGGGTTAATGAAAAATAAAATTTTACGGCTCATGATGTCAGTTTAGCGCCTGCCACAATAGATCTTTTAGTTCCATTAATCCCTGGTTGGTAATTGACGAAATAAAAACGTGAGGAATGTTAGGAGGGAGTTCTTTTTGTATCGCTTCTCTCAATTCATCATCAAGCATATCGTTTTTGCTGACAGCAATTACGAATTTTTTATCCAATAATTCAGGATTGTATTCTTTAAGTTCGTTATGCAAAATTTTAAATTCATCGCCATGATCTTTACTGTCTGCGGGAATTACAAAAAGCAAAACCGGATTGCGTTCGATATGCCTTAGAAACCGATGTCCAAGACCTTTTCCTTCGGCTGCTCCTTCAATAATGCCCGGAAGATCAGCCATGCAAAAACTTTTCTGATCGCGGTATTCCACTATGCCAAGTTGAGGGGTTAATGTGGTAAATGCATAATCAGCGATTTTTGGTTTTGCGGCTGTGATCACCGATAATAAAGTCGATTTTCCTGCATTTGGAAAACCCACCAAACCCACGTCAGCCAGCACTTTCAACTCCACTGATACAAAAGTTTCTTCTCCAGGTTCACCTGGCTGCGCATGTTCCGGTGCCTGGTTGGTAGGAGTGGCAAAACTGGAATTACCCAGGCCTCCTCTTCCGCCCTTTAATAAAATTTTCTCTTCACCTTCCGTCAAAATTTCTGTTGTTTCTCCCGTCTCTTCATTGGTGGCAATGGTGCCCAAAGGGACTTCAATGAGAATATCTTTTCCATCGCGCCCGGTGCAATTATTCTTGCTCCCGTTTTCACCGTTTTCAGCCAAAATATTTTTATGGTACCGGAGATGAAGTAGGGTCCATAAGTTTTTATTGCCCCGCAAAATAATATGAGCTCCTCTGCCTCCTGAGCCTCCGTCCGGGCCGCCCATTGCTGTAAGTTTGTTTCTGAGAAAATGCCTGCTTCCTGCACCGCCATGTCCACTTTTGCAAAAAACCTTTATCAGGTCTATAAAATTTGTTTTTTCCATTGCGGTAAAGGTCGCATAGTTTTTTTTAGGAACTGTTTTTGAATTATCTTTTAGAAAAAATGATCCGGAAAACCCTCTTCGCTTTTGTTTCAATTTTTATATTTGCCTGCTCCTCAAATAAGAATATTACAAAGCCACTTGAAGAAAATCCTGGAATACACTCCAGGGATTCCGTTCCTAAATGCCTTTCAGAAAAAATTGATTCTATGAAGGAAGAAGTTCCACAAGCGGTGCCACAGTCAATTACGAGATACCAATACAAAGGGAAAACAGTTTACTACATGGTAGCTCCCTGTTGCGATAAGTTCAACATTGTCTTTGACAGTACCTGTAAAGTTTTGGGTTATCCTGATGGTGGTTTTACAGGCAGAGGAGATGGGAGCATGCCGGACTTTAAGAAGGAAGCAACAGAAGGAAAATTGGTGTGGAAAATGGAAGATGAAAAAAACAAAAGTGATTAGTTTTTTGTTTTTTCATCACTCCAAGGTTTATAATTTTGAAGGTTTAAAAAGTCCTCCTCTTGTATGGAAATTAGAGGTTCACATTCTTTCCAATCGGTATGCATTTCTATCGCTAATTGTTGATAGATTTTAGTTCAATTGCTTTTCCACTTTATCATTTCGTCGCTTACCTGTTTTATAATTTTTGCAGGATTGCCTACCAGCAAGCTTCTTGCAGGTATCACTTCATCTGCTTTTATAAAACTTAATGAACCTGCAATACATTCATCTCCCAAAACAACATTATCCATTATCACGGCATTCATTCCTATTAAACAATTTTTACCAATGGTAGCACCATGTATGATGGCGCCATGGCCAATGTGAGCGTTTTCATGTAGCGTAACTGTAGCTCCCGGAAACGTATGAATTGTACAGTTTTCCTGAACATTACATCCATCATGAATAATTATTTTTCCAAAATCTCCACGCACACGAGCCCCCGGACCTATGTAAACATTTTTCCCTATCACTACATTTCCAGTTACCGTGGCCTGTGGATGAACAAATGCAGTGGGATGTATTACAGGTATAAAATTTTTATACTGATAAATCATTTTATAAAATTAAAAATAAGAAAGTATAAGTGTTCCCTATTTGGTAAATACTTTTCCCGATAGTGAAAGTGAGTTTGGGTGGTGAAAGATAATTTCGTGACTTAAAAATGACAATCAATATGAGTTTAAAGAATTTTGTGGCAGTAAATTACATCGATTGTAAACCTGAATACCGCGAACGGTTTGAAGAGCTGTTTGCAACCCGTGCAAAACAGATTGATACCATGCCCGGTTTTGTAGATATGCAGGTTTTGCGCCCGATGAAAGAGGGTGATGCTTATCTCATTGTAAGTGATTGGGAGAGTGAAGCGTCTTTTATAGGTTAGACAAAATCCGAAACTTTTTTAGAAGGCCACAAGCGGGGGTTTGCGGATATCGCTAAAGCAAAAGCAGAGGGTCAGGAACCACCAATGAAAAGTGATTTTAAAACGTATGCAGTTATTGCACGGTAAAAAATAGAATTATGCTTGCGGAAAAAAATAAAAAATCTTTAATTACCTGGATCAAACGAATTGGTTTCTG
>JBDSHT010000127.1:0-6426 GCA_039918315.1 Ginsengibacter sp.
TCACGGGAATCAGTGGAAGCGGCAAATCTTCGCTTGCCTTTGATACTATTTTTGCCGAAGGCCAACGAAGATATATGGAGAGCTTCTCAGCTTATGCCCGCCAGTTTATGGGAGATATGGAACGACCTGATGTTGATAAAATCACGGGGCTGTCGCCGGTTATCTCCATCGAACAAAAAACTACTAATAAAAATCCTCGAAGCACAGTGGGAACCGTTACGGAAATTTATGATTTTTTGCGTTTGTTATTCGCACGTGTCGGCGAAGCTTATAGTTACAACACCGGAAAAAAGATGGTGAAGTGGAGCGAGGAAGAAATTGTTTCTAATATATTTTCGCGGTTTCCCGATAAAAAAATTACTATTCTTTCGCCGCTCGTACGAGGTAGAAAAGGCCACTACCGTGAGCTATTTGAGGAAGTGAGAAAGAAAGGATTCTTAAAGGTAAGAATCGATGGAGAAATAAAAGACCTGGTGCCTAAGATGCAGGTTGATCGATATAAAATTCATGATATCGAGTTGGTTATTGACAGGCTTGCTGCTAATTTTGATCAACGAGTAAGACTTAGTGAAAGCGTTCAAAAGGCTTTGCAAACCGGCAACGGATTACTCTTCTTATTGTTAGAAGGTAAAGTGGAATTGGTTCAATACAGCAAGCAGTTAATGTGCGAAACAAGCGGCATCAGTTATGAAGAACCATCTCCTAACGCATTTTCTTTTAATTCTCCTTATGGAGCTTGTCCTACTTGTAAAGGGTTGGGAAATGTGTATCAGGTAAATATTGATGCAATAATTCCTGATAAAAATGTAAGCATTAATGAAGGTGCCATTGCGCCATTAGGCGAAGAAAGAGAGGCTCATGTTTTTAAACAAGTTCAGCAACTTGGTAAAAAGAATAAGTTTAGTCTTGATAAGCCGATTAAAGATTTGCCTGACCGCGTTGTAAATCTTATTTTATTTGGAACAGAGAATCCTGGAGAAGTTGCTAATGAAAATGTGGCAGATGATGATATGGATGTAAATGAATCCAATCTTCCCTCTGTAGAATATGAAGGAATTGTAAACACGATCCGCCGATGGTTTAACTCGCCAACTATTAGTGATGGAATCAGATCGTGGGTGGAAAAGTTTATGCAATTAAAACCTTGCCCATCCTGTGATGGAAAAAGATTGAAGAAAGAGAGTCTTTGGTTTAAAATTGATGAAAAGAATATTGCAGAATTAAGCGAGATGGACCTGGATAAATTATTAGGATGGTTCGATGGAATTGATAAGAGATTGAACAAAAGACAGAATACAATAGCGATAGATATTCTGAAAGAAATTAAAGAGAGGATTCAATTTCTTTTGGATGTAGGACTAACTTATCTAAGTTTGAGCCGGCCTTCCAGAAGCCTAAGTGGTGGCGAATCGCAGCGAATAAGATTGGCTACGCAAATTGGTTCGCAGTTACAAGGAATTACCTACATACTTGATGAGCCCAGCATTGGCCTACATCAAAGAGACAATCAACAATTAATAAAAGCTTTAAAAAATTTAAGAGATATTGGAAATAGTGTTCTGGTGGTGGAGCATGATAAAGATATTATGCTGGCTGCAGATTATTTAATTGATATAGGACCCAAAGCGGGTAAGCATGGAGGTCATGTTGTGGCTTGTGGAATTCCAAAGGATCTTTTAAAATTAAACACGGTTACTTCTTCTTATCTAAATGGGAATTTAAAAATCAAAATCCCTGCAGAAAGAAGAAAAGGGAATGGTCATGTACTATCCATTAAAGGTGCTTCAGGAAATAATTTAAAAGATGTTGATGTCAATTTTCCGATAGGTAAATTTATTTGCGTGACAGGAGTTAGTGGAAGCGGGAAATCTACTTTAATCAATGAAACTTTGTATCCATTATTGGGTAACCATGCCTATAAAAGTAAGCAGGTATCATTACCATACAAAAAAATTACTGGCCTTGAAAATATAGATAAAGTAGTTGAAATAGATCAATCACCAATTGGTCGAACTCCCCGAAGTAACCCTGCAACCTACTGTGGTTTTTTTACAGAAATAAGGACATTGTTTGCTGCAATACCCGAAGCAAAAATAAGAGGGTATAAGCCAGGCCGTTTTTCTTTTAATGTAAAAAGCGGTAGATGTGAAGTGTGTGAAGGAGGAGGAATGCGTGTGATTGAAATGAATTTTTTGCCAGATGTGTATGTGAATTGTGAAAAGTGTAATGGCAAAAGATATAACCGGGAGACTTTGGAAATAAGGTACAAAGGAAAATCAATTAGCGATGTTCTTGAAATGACAGTAGATGAGGCCGTTGAATTTTTTAAAAATGTGCCCTTCCTGTATCGAAAAATTAAAGTGTTACAAGAAGTTGGTCTCGGGTATATTACTATAGGCCAAAGTGCTGTAACATTGAGTGGTGGCGAGGCACAAAGAGTTAAGCTTGCAACTGAACTAAGCAAGAAAGATACCGGTAAGACATTCTATATTTTAGATGAGCCAACCACAGGTTTGCATTTTCAAGACATACAACATCTAATTTCCGTTTTAAACAAATTGGTCGATCGGGGAAATACAGTTTTGGTGATTGAACATAATATGGACATCATAAAAGTAGCCGATTACATTATCGACCTGGGTCCCGAAGGAGGTGGGGGAGGAGGAAATGTTTTATTTGAAGGGAGTCCCGAAGAATTAATTGACAATAAAAAAAGTTTTACTGCCCAATTTTTAAAAGAGGAATTGAAGGAAAATAAAAAAGGCAAAGCATAGGAACAAAGTTAGAGTATTGTGGTTTCAGGGGTGTACAATGCATAGGAATATGCCTGTTTTCCGGGTTAACTTTTATTATATACTTTGCCAGTGTCAGAGGTAAACTTATTAAGAGAACTAATGGGTTAAAATCTTGCAGGGCAACGCATGTGATTGGCCGCATTCCTGCTGTAACTGTCGTCGTAGATAGGTCCTAACCTAATTCCAATTTTGAAAAATGTGGTAAAATAAGAATCGTTTTGGTTTTTATTTCCTCTCTGCGTTCCAGGGGCATAACGGGCTACCGAAGGTGTAACTATTCCGTACATTTTATCTGATATTTTTTTAGCGATTGCAGCATTTGCCGGCGTTAAATACTTATCGTACAGATTTGGATCTATGTATGTTTTACTTACATCGTCAATGTAATCAGTAAAAGATTTGCGAAGCAGTAATTCCAAACTGAAATTTACCCGCTCAGTTAAATAATATTTGAAACCAAAACCCATTGGAATATTTATTTGGGTTAGAGCATATTCTTTTCTGTCGGGATATTCATCGAAGCCCTGTCCTTCAATGTGCAAAGGCTTTAAATAATACCAGGTTTTGGCACCATTCACATCCGTTAAAGACCCTTGGGGATTGAACTTCAGCATTCCTACACCAATTACTCCGTAAGGCCTGAACTTCGGTTTGTAATCAGCATTATTTTTATGAAGTAACATCAAAGGATATAATTCACCGGCAACATAAGCTTCAAAAATATTTGATTTGAAATCCAGGTTTCTTTGTTTCCTCCATAGTTCGTCCACTCCCTTTGTTTGGATAATATCATCGTCAGAACGCAATTGACCAAGTTGAACAGCAGCCCGAAAGCCCATCCATTCATTGGGGTAAGCGCAAACGTATAAGCCTTTCATTATCTGCGTCAGGTCCAGGTTTACGTCTTTTATGAAACGGGTTCCTTTGCCTTGATTGCCTCCAAGGTCACCTAAAAAAAATGAGGGTCCTACATTGATGCCTACCTCAACTTTTGTTTTTTCATTACCAAAAATTAATGATTGGGAATAGGACTTAGGCGAATACGCCACTGTGAGAAAAATAAATATGAAGCACGCAAGCCAAATGGGGGGTAAACGTTTTTTCATAGGGTCGTTAATTTTAGAGTCACGGGTAAAAGATTCTGTGATTACCTATAGTTTGGTAACCCAACATTAACGACTTAGGAAATTTTTTATTGTATTTGCAGTGCTACTGAATGTGTCTTTCCATGGTGATATGCTCTATACCATCTTCAAGATACATGTGTCCGGATTGTTTGAAAAGGAAGGATTCGTAAAATTTTTTCAGGTAAAATTGGGCACCGATCATTATGGGCACTTGTCCAAAAAGTTCATAAATTTTCTCAATGGATTTCGTCATTAATTCCCTGCCAACATTCTGTTTACGTACGGGGAAAGAAGTTAAGACACGGCCAATAGATGCTGCATTTTCGTAAGAAACACCTATAGGAAGGAGTCTGGTGTATGCAACTAGATTATCATTTTGCCAGGCAGATAAATGAAAGGCTTTGAGATCTTTCCCATCACAATCCTGGTATGGACAATTTTGCTCTACCACAAAAACTTCGTTTCTTAATTGGAGAATTTTATATAGTTCAAAATTGCTTAACTCTGAAAATGACTGGCATTTCCAATTTATTTTTTCAAGAGTTAAAAGAGTATCGTCCATTGGTTTTAGGAAAGAGTTTTTTTATTTTATTCCGTGTCGTACCTCTCAACACTTTCTATTCCCGGTAAAGTATTTAATTCGTTCACGAGATCTTCCAATTCATCTTTATCATGAACATACACTTTTACATTTCCTTCAAACAAACCATCTTTTGCCTCAATCGTAAGCGCATTGATATTTATTTTTAAAGTACCACTTATAAGATTCGTTATTTTATTAATCACTCCCACATCGTCCATCCCAATAATTTTTATTCCGGTTAAGAAAGAAATTTCTTTATTCTTAACCCACTTTGTTTTTACAACCCGATGGCCATAATTAGCCAGTAGCCGTGCGGCATTCGGACAATTGGTCCGATGAATTTTTAATCCATCACCCTGTGTAATAAAACCAAAAACATCGTCGCCCGGAATGGGCTTGCAGCAATTGGCCAAAGTGTATAATATTTTGTCACTGCTTTCCCCAAAAATAATTAGCTCATTATCTTTTTTATTTACTTTTTGTCCGGTTTCATTTTTCTCTTCAGGAAGTGGTTTTATTATTTTTGGAGCAATAATTTTATCGCCTACTACCTGGAAATCTTTCAGATCTTTTAAGTCTATTTTTTTAATAGAAATATCATAAAGCAGATCAAGCGTTGAATTCAATTTATAATGCCCTGTTATTTCCTCAAGATTTTGCTGATTCATCGGAACATTGAGGGCTTCCAACTTCCTGTTAAGAATAATTTTACCTTCTTCTGCGATCGTTCTTTTTTCTTCTTTAAGCGAATCTTTAATTTTTGATTTTGCTTTTGTGGTAACCACAAATTTCAACCATTCGCTTTTTGGTTTTTGTTTGGTAGAAGTTATGATTTCAATTTGATCACCACTTCTCAATTGGTGGCCGATAGGAACCAACTTGTGATTGACTTTAGCACCAATACATTTCTCACCGATGGCGGTATGAATAGAAAAAGCAAAGTCCAAAGCTGATGATCCGGTGGGTAACATTTTTATATCTCCTTTGGGAGTATATACATAAATTTCTTCTGCTAAAAATGAGACTTTAAAATCCTGGAGGAAGTCAATAGAGTTCGTGTCCTGGTTGCTAAGCATGTCTCTGATCTGTTGAAACCATTGATCAAAACGGTTTTCTTCAGCAGTGCCTTCTTTATATTTCCAGTGTGCAGCAAGTCCTTTCTCCGCAATGTCATTCATTCTTTTTGTTCTTATTTGCACCTCTACCCATTTGCCTTGTGGTCCCATCACGGTGGTATGTAAAGCTTCGTAGCCATTGCTTTTAGGATTGCTTAACCAATCGCGAAGCCGTTCTGGTGCAGGGTTATATTCATCCGTTACCAAACTATATACTTTCCAGCAATCTTCCTTTTCTCTTTCAGGACTTGAGTTTAAAAGAATCCTTATTGCAAATAAATCATAGACTTCGTCAAATGAAACTCCTTTCTTTTTCATTTTGTTCCAGATGGAGTGGATGCTTTTTGGACGGCCATAGATTTCAAAATCAAAATTTCCATTTTGAAGTTTTTCTTTCAGTGGCCTTATAAAATCATTGATATATCGGGTGCGTTCTCTTTTGGTATTATCCAGCTTTTGAGCAATGTATCGGTAACTGTCAGGCTCCATGTATTTCATGGCCAAATCTTCCATTTCAGTTTTGATATTGTACAGCCCCATTCTATGGGCGAGAGGAGCATAAACATAAACCGTTTCCGAAGAGATCTTTAATTGCTTTTCACGCTTCATACTATCCATCGTGCGCATATTATGAAGTCGGTCCGCCAGCTTTATCAATATAACTCGCGGATCATCAGTAAGCGTTAAAAGAATCTTCTTAAAATTTTCTGCTTGTTGCGATGAATTAGCATCCAGTACATTGGAAATTTTTGTAAGGCCATCTACAATTTTTGCGATCTCCGGCCCAAATTCTCTTTGAACCACAT
>JBDSHT010000128.1:0-5185 GCA_039918315.1 Ginsengibacter sp.
ATTTTTTAAATGAGGAAATATTTTTTCTTCCAGCCAAAGCCAAATTTTTTTTGATGTTTTTTTATAAACACTTTCTGTAAAATATTCATGGCTATCGTAAATAAGCATCCTTCTTTTTATGCGGGAAACCAAATAATTAGGAAGAAGCGTATCAAGATCATTTGACCATAAAATGTCACCTCTTTTAAAAAGCAAATAAAAAAACAACTGCAAATTAAAAACCAAGTACATCAGCGGACCTCGTTTGAAAAAATTATAAAACCGAAGAGTTTTAAAAGGCAGTTCATGAAGACCGAAGGAACGCTCACTCTTGCGCCCGATTAATAATACATCATAGCCAATCTTATGAAGTGTATTACATTCCTTTTGCACCCGCTGGTCGGTTACCAAATCGCTTATAACAGAAACAAGGATTTTTTTCTTCAACAAAGGAATTTTATATTTTGCCAATATTAAATAAATAAACTGAGTTTTGTCTTCTTCATAGGATCAAAACCAAATTAGTAAATATTAAAAAATCAAACAGAAAATCAGTCCTGCCACTTTACATATCGTTTGTCTTGATGTGCCCTACCCACCGGATTATGGCGGTGTCTTCGATCTATTTTATAAAATAAAATACCTGCATCAATTGGGTGCCAAAATTCATTTGCATTGTTTTGAATATGGCCGTGGCAAACAACCGGAACTAAATCAATATTGCGAAACCGTTTATTACTATAAAAGAATCAAGTCTGCATTAAGTCTCTTTAATCGTTTACCCTACATAGTTAGTTCCAGGAAAAATCCTTTGCTTTTACAAAATTTAAACAGTATCGACGCACCGGTTTTATTGGAAGGAATCCATTGCACTTATTATTTATTTTCTGACCAATTAAAGCAAAAAAATGTTTGGGTTCGATTGCATAATGTGGAATTTGAATATTACGCGAGACTGGCTCGCGCAACGAAATCTGCTTTCAAAATGTTATACTTTTTTACTGAAAGTAATCTTTTGAAAAACTATGAAGCCATCATAGCCGGAAAAGCGAACCTTCTAACCGTTACTGAAAAAGACAAGGAAACTTACCAAAGAAAATTTGATGCAAAACATATAAACTACCTCTCTGTATTTTTACCTTTTACCGAAGTTCAATCCTCAGAAGGGAAAGGAACTCATTGTCTTTATCACGGAAATCTATCGGTGTCTGAAAATGAAAAAGCTGTACACTGGCTTGTGAAGAACGTATTTCATGATCTAAGTTTTCAATTAATTATTGCCGGCAAAAATCCCGGCACAAGTTTAAAAAAACTGATTTCAAAACATGAAAATATTCGATTAATCGAAAATCCTGATGAGGCAGAAATGAACGCGCTTATAAAAAATGCTCACATACATTTATTACCTTCTTTCAATTCAACAGGTATCAAAATAAAATTATTATCTGCGTTATTCAATGGACGCTTTATAATCACAAACCAGGCATCGGTAGAGGGAACAGGCCTTGACAGCCTTTGCACTATTGCAGAAAAACCCTTTGAATATAGGGAGCACATTTCGCAATTATTCAATCAGTCATTCACGAAAGAAAACATCCACGAAAGAACTATAATCTTGCAAGAGCAATATGATAACGAAAAAAATGCCAGGCAACTGCTGAGCATGCTTGGCTTTTAAATTAAATGCAAAGTGTTATTAAAAAATATCAATTACAATTTTAAAATCAGGTAACCGAAACTGTAGCATTATCCCAAACTTTTCCGCTCTCGGTTTTAATAGTCCTGGCAGGAAATTTATTGATGACTAAATAATCATGAGTAGCCATAATAATTGCGGTTCCATAATCACGGCAAATATTGAAAAGCAAATTCATTATTTCGTCTGAAGTTTGAGGATCGAGGTTTCCTGTAGGCTCATCCGCTAAAATTAATTTAGGCGAATTCAAAAGTGCGCGTGCTATATCAATCCGTTGTTGTTCCCCACCACTCATTTCGAAAGGCATTTTAAAACCCTTCGTTTTCAATCCGACTTTATCAAGTACATCGGCAATTTTTTCATCCATTAATTTTTCATCTTTCCATCCGGTGGCTTTCAATACAAATTTTAAATTGTCATTTACATTTCTGTCAGTTAGCAATTGAAAATCCTGGAAAACAACTCCAAGATTTCTTCTTAAGTAAGGCACTTTTCTCCAATCAAGATTATGTATTTCGTAACCCACCACATTCGCCTCACCCTCAGTTAGGTCAAGGTCTCCATACAAAGTTTTTAATAGACTTGATTTGCCGGTTCCGGTTTTTCCAACGAGGTAAACAAATTCACCACGATTCACCGTAATATTAACGTCACCAAGAACTAACGAACCTCCCTGGTAAATATTTACGTTTTTCAAATCAACTATTGCTTCTGACATATTTCTCAAATTAATTTTTCCTTATAAAAATACAGTTTGTATCAAAGTGCGTAAAGTTAGTTTTATAATTATATTTTTTAATAGGCAAAAATTATACAACTGTTAAAAAAAAATTTACTTAAACTAAAAAAATAGTTGTTAAACTAAATATTTAGTTTACATTTGCTTTCAACAACTAAAAACCAAGATAAATAATGAAAACATTAACCAAGGGAGAAGAAGAAATCATGCAGGTTCTTTGGAAAATTGATTCAGCATTTCTGAAAGACATCGTTGCAGAAATGCCCGATCCAAAACCTCATCAAAACACAGTAGCAACGCTTCTTAAAATTTTGATTGAGAAAGAGTTTGTGGGTATAGAAGTTTTTGGCAGAATGCACCGCTACCGCGCGCTGGTAGAAAAGAACATCTATTCGAAAGGTCGCGTAAAATCATTGGTCAAACGATATTACGAAGGTTCGTTCAGCAACATTGTATCATCGATGGTGAAAGAAAATAACCTGAGCGTAGAAGATTTAGAGATGCTTATTAAGCAATTGAAAAAGGGAAAATAATTGTTGGTGAAAAAATCGCCAAATCCAAAAAATTAAAACATTTATTATGATAGTATTTGCCTGGTACTTATTAAAAGTCCTTATCGTTTCAGGAATTTTATGTGGCTATTATTTCATAGCATTAAAAGACAAAATCTTCCACAAATGGAATCGTTTCTATTTACTTTTCACAATAGCATTATCGTTGCTACTTCCTTTTGTATCCATTAATTTATTGCAACCTGCAACTGAGCAAGGCACCGTGATAAAAGTATTACAAGCCGTGACGGTGCAGGATGAGATTGTAATTGAATTGGGTAAAAAAAGTTTGCTCACAACCGATACATTAATCATTGCCGGTTACACATTAATTTCTTTGACTTTGATTGCAACGCTGCTTCTGACTTTCTTAAGAATATACCGCATTAAAAAAAGATACCCCGGCACCGAAGTGGAAGGAATTAATTTTATAAATACAGATGCCAAAGGAACTCCTTTTTCGTTTTTCAATTCCATATTCTGGAACCGATCCATTGACCTGCATTCGATTTCAGGGCAGCAAATATTTAATCACGAAATAGCGCATGTGAAAGAAAAGCATTCGTACGATAAAATCTTTGTCAATATAATACTGTTGTTTTTTTGGGCAAATCCATTCTTCTGGATAATCCGAAAGGAGCTAAACATGATTCATGAATTCATCGCAGACAAAGCCGCGTTGGAAGATGGAGATGTGAATGCTTTTGCAGAAATGATTTTGTCATCTGTGTATCCCGGTCAACAATTATCTATCACCAATAATTTTTTTTATTCACCCGTAAAAAGAAGACTACTTATGCTTTTAAAAAATAAAAATCCGAAGGTTAATTATCTCAGCAGGCTGCTGGTGCTTCCGCTCGCTGCTATTGTGTTTATGGCGTTTGCAATAAAAATGAAAACTGCTAAACCTGTCATCTACAATGGCGATGCGATTACGGTTGTCATTGATGCGGGCCATGGAGGAAATGATGAGGGCGCAATTTCCAATGATTTTAAAGAAAAAGATTTGACACTGGCTATTGCGAAAGAAATTAAGTCTTTGAATGGGAACGATAAGATCAATATTATTTTGACAAGGGATAATGACCAATGGGCTTCCGTTAAAGACAAGGCAAGTTTTGCAAATAGTGTAAAAGCTGACCTTTTTATTTCTATTCATGCTGACGTTGAAATGAACAAAGGCAATCATAGCGGCATGAGTATTTTTATTCCTAAAAATGAACATGCATACTTAAATCAAAGTAAATTATTGGGTTCATCAATAATCCATTCTTTTAAAGGCAATTATCCATTTTCGATAGTAACCAAATTACTACAGCGACAAATTGGTGTATGGGTATTGAGTGCCGTTAATTGTCCCTCTATTTTAATTGAAACAGGATATATTTCTACGCCGAAAGATGTTGCTTATTTATCAAAATTGAGCAACCAAAGAACGATAGCAGAAAATATTCTTAATGGAATTGAAAATTACATTGCGCAAGTAAAAAATCCTACAGTTGAGCAAAAGTCTTCTATCGGCGATACCTCCATTCCGAAAATGACGTACAAAAACAAAAGAGTAACCTCCCTTGAAGTACGTCCCGGCAAAAAAAACATTTCTGTTACTTATGACGATGGAAGTACTGAAATAATTGATAAAGCAGAAGCAGATAAAAGAGGTTTTGTTTTGCCTCCTCCGCCGCCGCCACCGGCACCTCCGGTTAATATACCACCTCCACCACCGCCAGCATTTTCAATGTCAAAACTTCCTGAGAATGCGCTTTACGAGTTGGATGGGAAAGAAGTAAACAGAAAAAGTATCGAGGCACTTGATCCGAATGACATTGAAAGTATAGAAGTATTTAAAGGAGAGCAGGCCGTCAAACTATATGGTAAAAAAGGAGCCAATGGTGTGATAAAAATTAACAAGAAATCTGCTACAAGATATTCTGTAACGCAAGATGATACAACGGTTCTTATCGCAGATAAATTTGTAATTGGTTCTGAAGTTAGAGGGGATGGAACAATGAAAAATCCGTTGATAATTTTAGAAGGTAAAGAAATTTCAAAAGCAGAAATGAATCAGATACCGCCGGGTTCTATTGCCAGTATAAACGTAATCAAAGGCAAAGCAGCCATTGAGAAATATGGACGAAAAGCGGAAGATGGAGTTATAGAAATTATTAATAAAAGAGTGGATGGGCAACAGCTTATTATTGACGATATACCTAACATGGT
>JBDSHT010000129.1:0-7686 GCA_039918315.1 Ginsengibacter sp.
GTGTGCGGCTGCCATAGCGGTTTTGGAAGTTATGGAGCAGGAGCACCTTATGGAAAATGCTTCTTCTGTTGGATCTTATCTATTGGAAGAAATTCAAAAGATAAGTGAATTAAAAAATGTAAGAGGTATAGGTCTCATGATTGGCTTTGATGTTCCTGAAGAATTGAAAAGCTTAAAGAAAAACTTGTTGCAAAAACATCGCATTTTTACTGGTGAAGCAAAGCCGAATGTGATAAGGCTTTTGCCATCTCTTGCATTGACTAAAGAAGATGCAAACGTGTTTTTAAGTGCTCTAAAAAAAGAGGTTCTTTTTTTAATGAACCCAACAGAAAAAGTTTCTACTGACATAAACGCATAATTAATCAACCTATTAAACAATAATTATTTGAATCATTTTCTTTCAGTAAAAGATGCTCCTGATATCGACGGATTGGTGAAACTGGCATTGGATTATAAAAAGAGTCCCCTGCGCGACGGACTTGCTGGCAAAGGAAAGCGAATTGGATTATTATTTTTAAATCCAAGTATGCGCACCCGTTTGAGTACACAGATTGCTGCGCAAAACCTGGGTATGGAAGCGATTGTTTTTAATGCATCTGCTGACGGATGGAAACTTGAATTTGAAGATGGTGCTGTTATGAATGGTACTTCAGTGGAGCACATTAAAGATGCTGCGCCAGTGTTAGGAAGTTATTTTGATATTTTGGGAGTGCGCACGTTTCCAACTTTAATAAATAGGGAAGAAGATTATGCGGAAAAAGTAATACAGCAATTTGTAAAATACTCGGGGCTTCCTGTGGTGAGTTTGGAGAGTGCAACTGTGCATCCATTGCAATCGCTGACGGATATTATTACCATCACTGAAAACCTTTCACAACAAAATACGAAGAGACCTAAAGTAGTTCTCACCTGGGCCCCTCATGTAAAGCCCTTACCACAGTGCGTTGCAAACAGTTTTGCTGAATGGGTGAATGCATGGGGTAAGGCCGAATTTGTGATCGCCCATCCCGAGGGATTTTCATTGGATGAAAAATTTACTACGGGCGCAACCATTACTAACGACCAGGCTTATGCGTTAAAAGATGCCGATTTTGTGTATGTAAAAAATTGGAGTTGTTATTCGGATTATGGTAACATGATTCCTTTGGCAAATAATTGGATGCTTGATGGTGAAAAGCTGAAGATTACCAATAATGCGAAGGTGATGCATTGCCTTCCTGTTCGCAGAAATATAGAATTAAGTGATGAGGTTCTTGATAGTAAAAACAGCATTGTAACGCAACAGGCAGGTAACAGGATTTGGGCGGCTCAGGCTGTGTTATCAAAAATTTTAAAAAATATTTCTTGAGCAACACCACCCATAAGCCGAGTCTCTATATCATCAAAATTGGTGGAAACGTAATTGATGATAAAAATGCACTTCATACTTTTTTAGAAACATTTGCAGCAATAAAAGAAAATAAAATCCTGGTTCATGGAGGTGGAAAGATCGCAACTTCTTTAGGTGAAAAAATGGGTATTCAATCTCAATATATCGACGGTAGGAGAATTACTGATGATGATACGATTGACCTTGTAACGATGGCCTATGGCGGACTCATCAATAAGAAGATTACAGCGATCTTACAATCTATGCATTGCAACGCAATTGGATTGACAGGTGCAGATAATAATTTATTGCCAGCAAAAAAAAGACCGGTGAAGACAATAGACTTTGGATGGGTAGGGGATGTGACAGCAAGTGAGATTAATCCTGATAAATGGAAATCATTGTTAGAGAATACTATGGTTCCTGTGATGGCACCACTCACGCATGATGGCAACGGTCATATTTTAAACACAAATGCAGATACGATCGCGTCAATTCTCTCTGTTGCTTTATCTTCATTGTACCAGGTGAAATTGATTTTTTGTTTTGAAAAAGATGGAGTGCTGTTGGATGTAAATGATGAGAGTTCTGTAATTAATAATTTATCAGAATCACATTATTTGGAATTGAAAGACAAGGGTTCCTTATTCGCTGGAATTTTGCCAAAAATTGACAATGCATTCAGTGCCGTTCACGATGGAGTCAGCGAGATAATAATTGGAAATTCCGCAAAATTAAATTTGTTGCTTGAAGGAAAAAGTGGAACAGCTGTCAATCATAAAAATGGATAATAATTATACCCATACTATAAGCCCGCACGATTTACAAATGAGGTATTTGGATGCAGTGATTTTGCTGAAAAAACTGATTTCAACTCCGTCCTTTTCAAAAGAAGAAAAAGCTACTGCAGATATTTTAGAAAAGTTTTTTCAGGATAAAAATATTCAACCAAAAAGATTTTTAAACAATGTTTGGTTGTGTAATAAATATTTTGATTCGAACAAATTCACACTGCTTTTAAATTCTCACCATGATACGGTGAAACCCAATAGCGGATACACTTTTGATCCATTTATTCCTATTGAAAAAGACGAAAAAATATTAGGACTTGGATCTAATGATGCGGGTGGGGCGCTGGTTTCTCTGATCTCTGTTTTTGTACATTTGTATGAAACTGATCTGCCTTTTAACCTGGTGTTTGCGGCTACAGCCGAAGAAGAAATATCAGGGAAAAACGGAATTGAAATTTTATTAAATGAACTTCCAAAGATTGATGCGGCAATAGTGGGTGAACCTACTTTGATGAACATGGCAGTTGCTGAAAAAGGATTGCTTGTTTTGGATGCAAAAGCAAAAGGCGAAGCGGGACATGCTGCTCGTGATGAGGGTGTAAATTCTTTGTACATCGCAGTACAAGATATTGAATGGTTGCGTCAATTTAAATTTCCAAAAGTATCGGATCTTTTAGGGCCGGTGCACATGGCCATCACCTCTATTAATACTCCGAATGTTGCACATAATGTAGTACCTTCTGAATGTGATTTTGTAATTGATATCCGGGTGAATGAATTATATTCTTTCGAAGAAATAATTGAAACACTTCGTTCTAAAATCACCAGCGAAATTACTCCCCGATCTACAAGATTGAAATCTACTTCAATTGATAAATCACATCCTCTAACAATGGCTGGAACATCATGTGGATTTTTATCTTACGGATCTCCAACCAGTTCAGACAAGGCTTTGATGCCCTTTCCTTCATTAAAAATAGGGCCGGGCGATTCTGCACGCAGCCATACGGCCAATGAATTTATCTATATAAATGAAATTAAAGATGGGATTGAAAAGTATATTTTTTTATTGCAGAATTTTGCAAACGAATTAGGAAACCCCGAAAATAATCACAAATGAAACTTTGGCAAAAAGGCACCGATACGGCTGGTGAAGTGGAAACCTTTACTGTCGGCAACGATCGTGAAATGGATATGTTTTTAGCACCCTATGACGTGCTGGGTTCTTTGGCCCACACTAAAATGTTGAATAGTGTGAACCTGCTTTCAGACGATGATACACAGCAAATTCAAATCGCACTCAAAGAAATTTACAAGGATATAATTGCGGGCAATTTTTCGTTGGATGCAGGAGTGGAAGACATTCACTCCCAGGTAGAATTCATGCTTACCGAAAAGTTGGGTGACGCAGGAAAAAAAATTCATTCAGCCCGATCCAGAAATGATCAGGTCATTCTGGATATCAAACTTTTTTTGAGAAATGAAGTTGAAGAAATCACGAATCTAACATTGAGGTTTTTTAATCTTTTGCAAACGCAAAGTGAAAAGTACAAGGATGATTTATTGCCGGGCTACACTCACTTTCAACTGGCAATGCCTTCATCGTTTGGTTTGTGGTTTGGTGCGTATGCCGAAAGTCTCGTTGATGATTTAGTGACGCTCCAGGCAGCTTGGGAGGTAATCAATAAAAATCCTTTGGGAAGTGCCGCAGGATTTGGTTCTTCATTTCCAATCGATAGGCAAATGACAACTGATTTGTTGGGTTTTGATGAAATGAATTATAATGTGGTCTATGCCCAAATGAGTCGTGGCAAAACTGAAAGAATTCTTAGCCAGGCGATGGCTAACATTGCTGCAACACTATCGAAACTGAGCATGGACGCGTGTCTTTATTTAAATCAAAATTTTGGTTTCATTTCATTTCCTGCTGAGTTAACAACAGGAAGCAGCATCATGCCGCATAAAAAAAATCCAGATGTTTTCGAATTAATCAGGGCTCACTGCAATCGCATTCAGGCTCTGCCTAATGAAATATATTTATTGACATCCAATCTCCCTTCAGGTTATCACAGGGATTTTCAGTTGCTCAAAGAATCACTTTTTCCTGCCATAAAAAATTTAAAGGATTGTTTAAGAATGGCCATTCTGATGATCAGTAATATTGAAATTAAAAAAGACATTTTATCCGATACAAAATATAAATATTTATTTACCGTAGAAGAAATGAACAAACTCGTTCTAGAGGGAATGCCTCTTAGGGATGCTTATAAAAAAATAGGTGAAGCGGTAGAAAATGATTCATTTACGACGGAGATGAAATTAAACCATAGCCATTCGGGGTCTATAGGAAACCTGGAAACCGCAAAAATAAAAGTGCGCATGGATAAAATAATCATCCGCTTTGGATTTATGAAAGTGAATGAAGCAATACACAAATTATTGGAGTAAATTGCTCACTTTATAAAAGCGAATTATTTTTAAGAAGGGAATATGGAAGAAACAAAAAAAAGAAGGATTGCAATTTTTGGTTCCACTGGTTCAATAGGTACTCAGACTTTAGAGGTAATATCGGCCCACCCGGATTTGTTTGAAGTGGAAATTTTAACTGCCCAAACCAATAGTAAGTTATTGATCGAGCAGGCAATTCTATATAAACCTAACGCTGTAGTTATTGGTGATGAAACCAAATATGAGGAAGTAAAATCAGCCTTAACTTCTCATAATATCAAAGTATTTGCAGGCGAAAGTGCTTTGGAAGAAGCTGCTGATTTTGATACGTATGATATGATGGTGGCAGCTATCGTTGGTTTTGCCGGATTAAAGCCTACTCTGAAAGCAGTTGAAAAAGGAAAAGCAATTGCGTTGGCAAATAAAGAAACTCTGGTGGTGGCGGGTGATATCGTCATGCAACTCGCAGTGGAAAATAGAGTTCCCATAATTCCTGTTGATAGTGAGCATTCTGCAATTTTTCAATGCCTGGTTGGTGAAACCCGAAACAAAATTGAAAAGATAATTCTAACTGCGAGTGGCGGACCTTTTTTGGGTAAAAAGCCGAATTTTTTGGTGAATGTAAAAAGGCATCATGCTCTTCAACATCCTAATTGGTCAATGGGGGCAAAAATTACTGTGGACTCTGCAACCCTTATGAATAAAGGGTTAGAGATGATAGAAGCGAAATGGCTTTTTAATCTTACGCCGGATCAGATACAAGTTGTTGTGCATCCCCAAAGCATAATACATAGTATGGTGCAGTTTGAAGACGGAAGCGTGAAAGCACAAATGGGTTTGCCTGATATGAAACTTCCGATTCAATATGCTTTGGCTTTTCCTCACCGCGTAGCCAACAAGAATCCGCGGATTGATTTTCGGAAAATATCGACCCTGAACTTTGAAGAACCGGATATTAAAACGTTTAGAAATTTGACGTTGGCGAGTATCGCTCTTGAAAAAGGTGGTAATCTTCCTTGTATTTTAAATGCGGCCAATGAAATTGCAGTTTGGGCATTTTTAAATAATCGTATTGGATTTTTAGATATTACCGCTGTTGTAGAAAAAGCCATGGAAAAAATAAGTTATATAGAAAAGCCAAATCTTTTAGATTATTTTGAAAGCGATGGCGAGGCCCGTAATTTCGCGGCTTCGTTATTAAAAATGTAAATCCATTTATCCCTGCGGGCAAATGAAATTCAGACTTATTAAAAAAATAAATTAAATAAAATAAAAGTGAACAGCAGGTTCTTGTCAAAGGACAATTTGCTCACAGATACCTAACACCACTATGACATTTCTAGCAATTAACTGGCCGGCAGTAGGATTACAAGCAGGTTACCTGATTTTCTCTCTTTCTATACTGGTTATCGTCCATGAATTCGGCCATTACATTACGGCTAAATGGTTTAAATGCCGTGTTGAAAAATTCTATTTATTTTTTGATCCATGGTTTTCAATTTTTAAAAAGAAGATCGGCGAAACTGAGTATGGTGTGGGCTGGTTGCCGCTCGGGGGGTATGTTAAAATTGCGGGTATGGTGGATGAAAGTATGGACAAGGAACAATTGGCTCTTCCGCCTCAGCCATGGGAGTTTAGGAGCAAACCAGCATGGCAACGACTCATCATAATGCTGGCTGGTGTTACGATGAATGTGTTGTTGGCATTTTTTATTTATGCGATGATTCTTTACACTTGGGGTGAAACAAAATTACCTATGGCAAATGTGAAAGATGGTATTTGGGTTACAGATAGTTTACTTCATGATATTGGGTTGCGTAATGGTGATAAAATAGAATCCGTAAATGGGGAGCCTGTAAAATATTTCAATGATTTACCTGCCAAAATTTTGTTGGGTAAAGAGATTGTTTTGGAAAGAGACGGTAAGCAGCAAACACTTACGATTCCTGTGAATATGATAGAGCGATTGGTAGAGAGGAAACGCGATCGGAGACCCTTGGTGCAGCCGAGATTGCCCATAATAATTGGAGGTTTCTCAACATCTGAGGAAAGTAAATCTTCGCTACCAAAATCGGTTTCGTTGGATACAAGGGCTACAAACATGAGCGGAGGCGAGGTGGCAGTTAACACTAACCAAAACAGAAAAAATTTAAAAGAGTTTGATAAAATCATTGCTGTCGATTCTACTCCCGTAAATTATTTTGATGAAATGGCGCCGATATTAAAGGAGAAAAGAGGGGATAGTGTTGCACTTACTTTGGTTAGAAATGGAGCAACAGTAGAAGCCAAAGTTTTAGTGGACACTTCAGGGACAATAGGATTTTATGTTATCAACGATTTGCAGGCCGATAGCATGGGAATTTTAAAACAAGAAACAAAACAGTACACATTACTAGAATCATTTCCTGCTGGGGTAGTTAAAACCGGCGAGCAGCTTAGTTTTTATGTGCAGCAGTTTAAAATGATTTTGAACCCTAAAACCGGTGCCTACAAAGGACTTGGTGGTTTTAAAACAATGGCTTCTATCTTTCCTGATTATGGCTGGAACTGGGAAGCATTTTGGAAAATCACTGCGTTCTTCTCCATCATTTTAGCCTTCATGAATTTATTACCGATACCAGCATTGGATGGGGGGCATGTCGTTTTTACTTTAGTAGAAATGGTGACAGGTCGTAAGCCAAGCGATAAATTTTTAGAGTACGCACAAATCGCAGGAATGATAATCCTCTTTGCATTACTGATCTTTGCCAATGGCAATGACTGGTTTGGCTGGGGCGCACGTCATTGATAAAAACAAATTTCTTTAGTTTACTACATAAAAAAATCCGCTTTATTCAAGCGGATTTTTAATTTTTTAACCTGTGGGTTTCTGGTTTTTCCTGGATTAGAGGATGGCTTTTTTAGGGACTTGGTTTTCATTGGGATTAATATTTTTCTAAGGCATTGAATTCAAAAAAAAGAAGTTGACTGATATCGGATTTTTATTGGTTTTTCCGGGATTAGTGGAAATGGTTTCTTTTCAGTGGATATTTGGATAGATTAATGTTTAAAGAACATCAACCAACTTCTGGAACAAAG
>JBDSHT010000130.1:0-4418 GCA_039918315.1 Ginsengibacter sp.
GTAGCAGCGCTGTTGAGGCATGCGTCATAGTATTTTGGATGATCTACAAAAACAATGTCTCCTTCTTTTACTTTGTGAATTTCATTGATGCCTGTGGCAAATGAATTTTCATTGCCGGATATTTCGGCTGATATAAATTCCGCAATCCATTTTGCGGAAACCGGTGAAGGAAATTGCATACTCTTAATTTAGACTTCAAAGATAAAGTTTGTGCAGAACGCCTGAAAAATTTTAAAAATAGTGAAAGAATTTTTTTTATTTTTTTTGCTGCCTCCTTGTTTTTTTATTCTCCTGATTCTTGTCTTCAATAAAAACTAAAGAAAGAATTTTCTGATTCTGTCATTTTTGTAAATCTCTGTATCCCTTTGTTCATGGTAGTTTCAAACGATATTGTTTTTGCTGTTTCGTTTCTAAATATTTTCGATGCGACATGAAATACAAATTGGCTGCAAATTTCATTCTCAAAACGTTCCTCTTATCCACAGTGAATTTTAAAATGTTGATAAAAAAAAGTAAAGTTTTTTTTCTAATAGTAAAAATTATTTTTAATATTGTGTAAGGAAATTTATTTCCTGTACTTACTAACCCATCTATATAACGAAGCCCGTGCATTTCTGACGGGCTTTATTATTTTTCAGAAAAAATTTTCTTTCAATTTTTTTTAAAAAATATTTTTATTGAATCAATATTTTATCGTTTACAAACCATTCAATGTACTGTCTCAATTCACATCTGAGAAAGATAAAAAATGCCTAAAGGATTTTTTTGATGTGCCACAGGATGTGTACCCGGTCGGACGCCTTGATTATGACAGCGAAGGTTTATTAATTCTTACCAATGATAAAAAATTGAACTCGCTTTTACTAAATCCACTCCAGGCACATGAACGGGAATATTGGGTACAGGTGGAGGGAACGATAACACATCAGGCAATTGATACATTGAAAAATGGAGTTGACATTAATGTAAACGGGGTTGTTTATAAAACCAAAAATTGCAAAGCGAGTATAATTGAAAGTGAGCCGAAAGTGCCGCCACGCAACCCTCCCATTCGTTTCAGAAAATCTGTGACTGATAGCTGGATACGATTAGTTCTTACTGAAGGGAAAAACCGACAGGTTCGCAAAATGACGGCTCACGTTGGTTTCCCGACGCTACGCTTAATTCGTTCTCGCATTGAAAAAGTCAAATTAGAAAAACTAAATCCCGGCGAAATGAAAATTATATCTCCGGCGGAATTGTATAACTTGCTCCAAATTAAAAAATAGAAAAGCGCATGATAAAATCGATGACTGGTTTTGGAAGAGCAGAAGAAACTGTAGGTGACAAAACATATTTAGTAGAATTAAAATCATTGAATGGAAAGCAACTCGATATCAATTTGAAAATTCCTCCGTTATTAAAATCATTTGAGTTTGAGATCAGAAATTTTTTACAGGAAAAATTATTAAGAGGAACGGTGGAATGTTTAATTGTCATTAAACAAAATGGATCTGCAAAACCTGTTGTGATTAATACTGATTTAATCAAATCATATTATCGCCAGATAGAACAACTTGCCGGTGAATTGTCTATCGATACCAATTCTGTGTTAAGTGCGTTGTTGCGTTTGCCGGAAGTGGTTTCACCAAGCAATGAATTGTTGAACGAAAAGGATTGGTTGGAATTAAAAAAAGTGATTGCCGCTGCTGTTGATGAATTGAATACGCATCGAATAGAAGAAGGGAAATCATTGGATAAAGAACTTCGTCTTCGCATAAAAAATATACACGCGCAGGAGGAGGAAATTTTAAAGTTGGAGCCGGAGAGAAGAATAAAAATGAAGGCTGAATTAATTCAATTGCTGGAGGAGCAGGTGGGCAAAGAAAATTATGATACTAACAGGCTGGAGCAGGAGTTGATTTATTATATCGAAAAAATTGACATCAGGGAAGAGCAGGTGCGGTTGCGCAATCATTGCGAATATTTTTTAGAAATACTTGATGGTAACGACGAAGCGAAAGGGAAAAAACTTTCGTTTGTGATTCAGGAAATAGGAAGAGAAATAAATACCACGGGATCGAAAGCCTATAATTCAGAAATTCAACGTTGCGTGGTATTGATGAAGGATGATCTTGAAAAAGCGAAGGAACAAATCTTTAATGTTTTGTAATTGTCGCAATTTGAATATCTAAAATAAAATTATTTTTGAATAAAGTATTTACATTGAATAAATCGTTCCTGATTATTTTAGCATCACTCATGATGTTTGGCTGCGGAAAAATTAATTTGTTTGAAAAGCAAGCAAAAATTCCTGCCCAGAATTGGTATTATGAAAACGTTCCGCAATTCACTTTTCAAATTAAGGATACTACGGCTTTGTATAATATCTACGTCGTAATCCGGCATACAGATCTTTATAAATACAACAACATTTGGTTAAATATTGGCTCGCAAGCTCCCGGTGATTCGATGCATTTTCAAAAGCTGAATCTGAGACTGGCCCATGATAAGAGTGGGTGGGAAGGCTCAGCGATGGATGATATTATTGAAGTAAGAAAAAATATTTCTCCCGGCCCGGTATCTTTTAAAAAACCAGGAGAATATACTTTTTCTGTCGCGCAGGTTATGCGCGAGAACCCATTGAAGTATGTACTAAATGTAGGCTTCCGTATAGAAAAAATGGAACCCTAAATCTTCTTCTTTACTTCTCATCGGGCCAATTAATTTTCTAATTTTGTTAATATGGCTTTCAAAAA
The DNA here is from genome assembly GCA_039918315.1 of Ginsengibacter sp. Taxonomy (GTDB): domain Bacteria; phylum Bacteroidota; class Bacteroidia; order Chitinophagales; family Chitinophagaceae; genus Ginsengibacter. The sequence goes on from JBDSHT010000130.1 coordinate 2,739, forward strand.
ATTTCAAAACAACCTTAGTAAAAGACCGCTTCGCTTAATCTATATTTTTTATTGGTTCATGCTGGCGTATGTGGTGGCTGCTTTGGTATTTTGGTTTTTTGCACTCAGCCAACAAAATGATGAACTCAGTTCATTCAAACTTCAATTCCTGGATGTAAATGATGTCTCTTATTCGCAGAAAGTACAGGTAATTGAATTGGAAAAAAGTAGAAAAGATGCGCAATATCTTGGTGAAGGAATTACCTTTTTATTATTGATAATGGCCGGGGCTATTTTTGTTTTCAGGATTATAAAAAGACAATTAATTCAATCGCATCAACAACAAAATTTTGTGATGGCGATTACGCATGAATTGAAAACTCCTATTTCGGTTACCAAGTTAAACCTGGAAACCATGCAGAAGCGAAAGCTTGATAACGAGCAGCAACAACGTCTGATACGAAGTACCATCCAGGAAGCGAATCGGTTGAACGCTCTTTGTAACAACATGCTTTTACTGGGTCAAATGGATAGCGGGGGATATATTATTACCAATGAACTTTTTGATGTGGGAGAGCTATCAGAAGAGTGTGTGGGAGATTTTACCATTCGTTTTCCGCAAAGAAAAATTTACAGTGATGTGGAAGATTCGCTTCTGATAAATGGCGATAAATTACTTTTGCAATTGGCGCTAAACAATCTTTTAGATAATGCCATAAAGTATTCCGATAAAGAGGGAGTAATATTGCTGAAAGGTTTTAGAGACGGTAAGTTTATAAAGATCAAGGTGATAGATGATGGCAAGGGAATTCCTGATGCGGAGAAGTCGAAAATTTTTGAAAAGTATTTTCGCGGGGCGCAAAGGCAAACGAAAGGAACCGGCCTTGGACTTTATCTTACTAAAAAAATTGTAAAGCAACATCATGCAGACATCAGTGTGACAAACAATTTACCGCAGGGGAGTATATTTGAAATTAAATTTAAAGAAAGCAAGGAGAGCCTGCTTTAAGATTATGATACAAGAAAAAAAACTTTCGATATTACTGGTAGAAGATGAAGAAAATTTGCAGGATGCCCTCCGGTTGAATTTTGAAATGGAAGGCTATGAAGTAACTTCTGCTTATGATGGTGCCGAGGCTTTAAAAGCCGTGCAAAATGAATATTTTGATTTAATTATTTTAGACGTGATGCTGCCGGAATTGGATGGGATTGCGGTTTGCGAAAATATTCGCCTTACCAATTCTGAAATTCCAATTTTAATGTTAAGCGCACGTAACCAAAGCGCAGACAGGGTTTTAGGTCTTAAAAAAGGTGCGGACGATTATCTCACCAAACCATTTAACCTGGAAGAACTCTTGATAAGAGTGAATAACCTGATCAACAAAAGCAAACGCATTTCAGCAAAAGAACCAATGGCAGATGAATTTATTTTCGGAAAAAATAAGATCAATTTTAAATCCCTCGAAGGCACTACCAAATTTGGTGAGGTGGTTTCTCTTACTAAAAAAGAAGCGATGCTTTTGAAACTTTTGATCGAAAATAAAAATGAAGTGGTGACGCGTGAAAAAATTCTACAGTCTGTTTGGGGTTACAATGTTTATCCTACCACGCGTACGGTTGATAATTTTATTTTAAACTTCCGGAGATATTTTGAAGAGGATAGTCGCAGCCCTAAATATTTTCATTCGGTAAGAGGAGTGG
>JBDSHT010000131.1:0-18522 GCA_039918315.1 Ginsengibacter sp.
TCTTCGAAAGGGAAACGCCTTCCCGTAATTAGTGATTTTTTGGGTGATGACGTGGAGTTGAACCTGTTGAAAAGTTCAGAAAATAAGGTGCATGATTCACGAGATCACGTCGAAAAAGAAGAAAGCCGTGAGGTCTTATCTTCTTTAAATCCTCTTTTAAAAGTTGAGAATTTAAAAGTTTATTTTCCGATAAAAAAGAATTTTCTGGGTAAAGTACTTACCGAATTTAGAGCCGTAGATGATGTGAGTTTTGAAGTGCAAAAAGGTGAGACTCTTGGATTGGTCGGAGAAAGCGGTTGTGGCAAAACCACACTGGGACGGGCTTTGATAAGGCTCATTAAACCCACTGCCGGAAATATTTTATTCAACGGAAAGGACATTGCTCATATTCCAGATGAAGAAATGAGGAAAATGCGTAAAGATATTCAAATTATTTTCCAGGATCCTTATGGTTCTTTAAACCCACGGATTACGATAGGTCAGGCAATTAATGAGCCGATGAAAATTCATGGAATTCTACCTACAGAAAAACAAAGGAAAGAAAAAATTATAGAGCTTTTAGAGAAGGTTGATTTAAAGCCTGAATATTTTAACCGCTATCCTCATGAGTTTAGTGGAGGTCAACGCCAGCGAATTTGTATAGCACGGGCTTTGGGTCTCCAACCTGATTTTATAATTTGCGATGAAAGTGTATCAGCACTGGATGTAAGTGTGCAGGCTCAGGTACTGAATTTGCTAAATGATCTTAAAAGCGAATTAGGATTTACCTGTATTTTTATTTCGCACGATCTTGGAGTTGTTCATTACATAAGTAATAGAATCATGGTGATGAATAAAGGAAAGATCGAAGAAACGGGAACTGCTGACCAAATCTATTATCATCCCAAAAGTGACTACACGCAACAATTAATAGCTTCGATACCACAGGTGAGTTTTTAAATATAATATTTTTGATTTTTTTTGAGAAAAATAAGCTAGCTTCGCAGCCTTTAAAAATCATGCCGTAACATGATAAGTGGCCCGAAAGGGTACGTATCTCTGTACACACAGTAAATGGCATGTGACCGAACATTTAAACCAATAATGTCACATGAAATTAAGTCAATTTAAATTTGACCTCCCTCTTAATCTTATTGCCCAAAATCCCACAAAAAGAAGAGAAGACAGTCGTCTGATGGTAATAGAACGTGCCAGCGGCAAAATCGAAAACAAACACTTCAAAGATGTTCTCGACTATTATGACGATAAGGATGTATTTGTAGTAAACAACACCAAAGTTTTTCCTGCGCGTATGTATGGTCGTAAGGAAAAAACAGGTGCTAAAATTGAGGTATTTCTTTTAAGAGAACTTCATAAGCAAAACCGGCTTTGGGATGTTATTGTTGACCCGGCGCGTAAAATTCGCGTTGGTAACAAATTATATTTTGGAGAAAATGATGAGTTGGTTGCAGAAGTAATTGATAACACTACCAGTCGTGGCAGAACCATTCGTTTCCTTTGGGATGGTCCTGAGGAAGAATTTCGGAAGATGCTTTCTTTCATGGGAGAAACTCCACTTCCTAAATACATTAAGCGTAAGCCGGATGAAGACGATATGGAACGATACCAAACTGTGTATGCTAAACATGAAGGTGCCGTAGCCGCTCCCACAGCGGGTTTGCACTTCAGCCCTGAGTTGATAAAAAGATTGGAAATAAAAGGGGTGCGTTTTGCAGAAGTTACTTTACACACAGGTTTAGGTACATTCAGACCGATAGAAGTTGAAGATCTTAGTAAGCATAAAATGGATGCTGAATATTACAGAATAGAGGAAGATGCTTGCAAAATCGTGAACATAGCGAAAGAAACAGGACATCGAATCTGTTCCGTTGGTACTACAACCATGCGTGCTATGGAAACTTCATTCACTGCGCAAAAGTTATTGAAACCTTCAGAGGGATGGACAAATCATTTTATTCATCCACCTTATAATTTCAACATTGCCGATTCATTGATTACGAATTTCCATCTTCCCAAAACAAGCCTTTTAATTATGGCATGTGCATTTGCAGGGTATGATCTGATGATAGAAGCTTACAAAAAAGCCATTAAAGATAAATACCGTTTCTTCAGTTATGGGGATGCGATGTTGATTATATAACATCAAAATATTAAGAAATACTTTGTATGGCCTGCATTTGCGGGCCATTTTTTTTAAAATATAAGGCATTATTATTAAAGTTTAATATTCATTTTCTTGCATAGTTATTGTAAATTGCTATTATCAAAAGCGAATATGGCAATGAAAATAAGCAGGGTTGGAAGTCCCGTCAGTTATGTATCTAAACAACCTGACCTCGAGGAATGGATTCGCGATTTCTCTACCCATTTAAAAGCTGAGCCTGAAAAAAACCATATCATTTATCCTGAGAGTTTTGCAACTGGATTTGCAAAGGTTTATTCAATTGAAGACGGTCTGACTTACAGAATAGTGGATTATACTTTGAATACAGATTTTATTTTTTTGCGCGAGCCAGCAGAAAAATTCTATCTCATAATTTATTTTTATCAGTACAGCAACTGTAGCAGTTTACAGGTATATATAAATGATATAGTAGTAATCAAGAGTGAAGAACGGGACTATAGTTCACTTTTAATGACTAATAGTAACGTTTCTCAAAGGCTGCTGCTTGCTAAAGGCACCACCGTAAAAGGACTAACTATTCAAATAACTGAAGAATGGCTGATGGAGAAAATTGCTCAGCCACGCACCGCAAATTATGAACTGTTTAAAAAGAAGAATGTCTTTCAATCTTTTTTAAATCCTAAGTCTCAAAAGTTATTAAACGAAATTTTTGACGAGAATTTGAAATCGGTTATCCCTGAGCTTCATCTAAACAACCGGGTTTTGCGACTATTAGAAATATTCCTTGAAGGCATAATAAAATATGGTATTACAGGAAATACTTTTCCATCCTTAGCCAGCGATGTACAAAATATTTTAAAAGTTGAAAACTATTTACTGGAATGTTACCTGACCGAGTTTCCGAGCATTGAAAAGCTGGCCAGGATGTCGTTGATGAGCCCTACTAAATTGAAAAATATATTTAAGAAGGCGTTTGGAATGGGTCTTTATGAATATTACCAAAAAAACAGGATGCACAAAGCCAAAGAACTTTTGAGCACCGGTCTGTATTCAGTGACCGATGTGGGGGAAATGATTGGCTACCAAAATTTAAGTAATTTTTCAAGTGCTTTTAGAAAGGAGTTTAAATGCCTTCCAAAAGACTATGCAAAAATTGGATAAGGCTGCGAATTTTTTGAAGTAAAACCAGCTACCATAACCTCTTTCGCCTTTTCTATGTTTTACAGTTTCCTTTCTATTTTTTTGTCTAAAAATGTCTTTTGCAGGCATTTGTGTATCCTCTATAGATGGTGTTTATGTTTTTGGCAGGGTATTTTTGTTTGCATAATACATATCGGGTAGCCGATGTATAACCAAGAAAAACAGCCGGTTCCAATAAGAAAAACTAAACACACCTCCGTGGCCATTTGAAATTAAAAATTCTAATTCCAAGTTGACCACCAATTTTTTAAAGCCTCTTAACAGAGGCTTTTTTTATGCTACCAGTACATGGTTTTATACATTCAAAAACGTAACTTCGCAGCCCATAAACGAAAAAAATATGAGTGGTGCATTAAAAGAAGTTAGGAATAGAATTAAAAGTGTTCAAAGCACGCAGCAGATTACCAAAGCGATGAAGATGGTGAGTGCCGCGAAGCTGAGAAGAGCTCAGGATTCCATTGTTCAAATGAGGCCTTATGCACAGAAATTGCAGGAAATGCTGAGCAATATCATTGGTAGCGCAGAGGGTGATGTAAGTATGGCGCTTGCTAAAGAAAGAGCTATTGAAAAAGTATTGTTGATTGTGATAACCAGTGATCGTGGACTTTGCGGTGGTTATAACAGTAATCTGATTAAACTGGCAAAATCAGACATCAAAGAAAAATACGCTACTCAGTTTGCCAACGGAAAGGTAAAAATATTGCCATTGGGCAAAAAAGGATATGAGCATTTTTCCAAAAATAAATTTAATGTAGTCGATAATTATTGGGGTATTTTTTCTGACATCAGTTTTGAAAACGTTGCTGCTGCTGCAAAATATGCAATGGATGCATTTGCAAAGGGGGAAATAGACGCCGTTGATATCGTGTATAGCGAATTTAAAAATGCGGCCACTCAAGCATTCGTGGCCGAAAGATTCTTACCTGTCAAGAAAGCAGAAACCAAAAAAGGAGAAGCTAAAGCTGATTTTATTTTTGAGCCGAATAAAGAAGTTCTTATTGAACAATTGATGCCTAAGATTTTAAACACTCAATTATACAAAGCGATACTGGATGCCAATGCGAGTGAGCACGGTGCCCGCATGACTGCAATGGATAAGGCGACTGAGAATGCCAATGAACTTTTAAAAGGATTAAAAATTAGTTATAACCGTGCAAGACAAGCTGCCATCACCACCGAACTTACAGAGATTGTAAGTGGTGCTGCTGCTCTGCAAGGCTAATATCCACAGGCCTTTGAGCCAAAGAGGTAACCAAGCAACAAAATGGAATTAAGCATTATAATCCCGCACATTGAGGCACTCATATTTGTAAGTGATAAACCACTTGCAATCAATGATATGGTTGACCTTGTAAATAATGCACTGGGTTTCATTGAAGACAGGGCTACTGCCGGACAGATAGAAGCTGCTGTAAGTGCAATCTCTGAAAAATATAATTCAGAATTTTATTCGTTTGAATTGGTGGAAAGTGGCGGAGGCTGGCAATTTCTTACAAAGAAAGAATTTCATAAAACGATTGCGCAACTCAATGGAGATAAATTTCTAAAGAAACTTTCTGTTGCATCGATTGAAACGCTTTCTATCATCGCATATAAACAACCGGTTACCAAGTCAGAGATAGAAATGATCCGCGGCGTGAATTGTGATTACGCAGTACAAAAACTTTTAGAAAAAGAATTGGTCGTTATTTCCGGAAGGAAAGAAGAAGCCGTTGGTAAACCGCTCATTTATACTACTTCAAAATCTTTCATGGATTATTTCGGAATTAATTCACCCGAAGACCTTCCAAAAATAAGAGAGTTACTTAATCAGGAAATTATTGAGGCGACAAAAATTGAAAGAGAGCAGGGAGATGAAATTGAAAGTGCGGGTGAAAATTCTTCCCAGCCAGAAGAAGAGAATGTAACGACAGATGAACAGGAAATTGATTTGAAAAATCTTTGATTAATTCTATAATCTTTTTTTAATCCGTATTTTTTTTCTAATAGAAATAAATTGGTTTTTCAATTACAAAATATATGCTTCAGCGTTTATCAAACCAACAACTAGCTGATATCGCCAACGAGTTTGGCACGCCTGTCTATGTCTATCATGCAGAGAAGATTGCAGAGCAATACAGCAAATTAAAAAGTGCTTTTGCGGGTCAGGATGTGGTATTTTATTATGCCTCCAAAGCATTGACTAACGTAAATATCTTGCGTTATATAAAATCTATCGGAGCCAGTGTTGATTGCAGTTCTATCAATGAGGTAAAGTTGGCTTTGTACGCAGGATTTCAACCGTCGCAGGTTTTATATACCTCTAATGGAATCGCGTTTAGCGAAATAATAGAAGCCAAAGAGTTAGGTGTTTTAATAAATATTGACAGCCTTACTAATCTTGAAAAATTTGGAGAAAAGTATGGCCATTCTTATCCGGTTGGAATCCGTTTACGTCCTAATATTTTAGCTGGAGGAAATCTAAAAATATCGACCGGGCATGATAAAAGTAAATTTGGAATTTCTGTAGATGATATTGAAGAAGTTGTATTGCTGGTGCAAAAACATAACATGCATATTCGCGGATTGCACATACACACAGGGAGTGAAATAAAAGATGTCGCTGTTTTCATAAAGGGCATAGAGGTTTTGTTTAGCCTGATTTCGCATTTCAATGAATTAGAATTCATTGATCTTGGGGGAGGATTTAAAGTCCCATATCAGGCAGGAGAAGATGAAACAGATATTGAATTGCTGGCGCAAAAGGTGGAGGAAGCTTTTAAAGCAAACGTTGCTTCGGGTAATAAACATTTGCAGGTGTGGTTTGAGCCGGGTAAATATTTAGTGAGTGATGCAGGGCATTTTGTTTCCCAGGTAAATGTTTTGAAAGAAACAAAACTTACTACGTTTGCCAGCGTTAACAGTGGTTTCAACCACCTGATACGCCCCATGTTTTATGATGCGTATCACCAAATTGAGAACATCAGTAATGCAGATGCTCCCAAAAAAATATACAGTGTGGTGGGTTATATTTGTGAGACGGACACATTTGCCTGGGATAGGGAAATTGCTACAGTAAGGGAAGGAGATTATTTGGTTTTTCTTAATGCCGGAGCTTATGGATTTGAGATGGCTTCTAATTTTAATTCACGCCTGCGCCCTGCCGAAGTGCTGGTAGTTGAAGGCAAAGCGAAACTTATTCGCAGGAGAGAAACCTTTGACGATCTTTTAAAAACTCAGATTCTCTAAAAGATATTAATAGTCTGCGACAATTTCACGCCGCTTCATTGACATGGAATTGTACGCAAATTTTTATGAACTGATCAGTATCAGAAGTACTCCAAATCCTCCTAGGTTTTAAGATTGATCGATTTAGAAAATCTTCTTTTTATTTAAGTTGTTTTAATATTTCCTGAACCGCTCTTTCTATTTGAGGGTCCTTATTATTAACCCTGTCTTCAAAAGTATTTTTCACAAAAATGTCCGGTGTTACTCCCGTTCTTTCCAAATTTTTTCCATCCAAAGTAAAGCAACCCCATGATGGTAAACGAACAGTAGAACCATCAACTAAACTGGCTCCTGATGTGAAAATAATCCAGCGATAAGTGCCTGTTCCTACTATGGTTCCTAATTTTAATTCTTTAAATCCTGCTGCCGTCATTTCGCCGTCGCTCAGGGTTTGTTCATTTACCAGCAAAATAATTGGTTTTGCTGCCGGCGCAAACGTAGGCTGCGGGCTCATTTTGCCATCACGGTATTTCCATTGAAGATAGGGGCGTTGTGATAAGAATTGTAACACCTTGTCGTGCACATTTCCGCCAGTGTTGTAACGAAGATCAAGAATCAACGCATCTTTATTACATACAGAATCTGAAACCATATCCAATTGAAACTGATCAAGAGATGGGCCGCTCATATCCTTCATATAAACGTACCCAATCTTTCCTTTACCTATCTTGTTTACCAACTGTCTTTTTTCGTTTACCCATGACTGGTATAGTTGACCTTGCATTACATTATAAACTGTCGGATGTATTTTAACGGTGTATTCCTCTTGTCCACGTTTGAATCCAAGCGTCATTTCATCAGGAACAGAACTGCCCATAAAATAATATTCGCGGTTCATTTTATTATCTACGCGTTTGCCATCGACACTGATCAGTTCGTCTCCTGACAAGATTTTATTTTTTTCAAAATCTGACACACCACCTTCAATAATATGATCAACACGATATGGGAATTCGTTGCTGAACATAATGCCATTGGCGGCCGTGGAAGTTTTGTAAAAAGTGCTTTCGTCGGAACCGAAAGTGCTGAATCCATAATGAGAACTATTTAATTCGCCCATCATATTATTCAGTAACACTCTAAAATCTTCGCGTGTTTTTAAATACGGAAGAAAGGAAGCGTATTCTTTTTTTACAGATTCCCAATCGACTCCATTAAATTTTAGATCATAATAATTTTCCTGGAGTACGCCCCACGCTTCATAAAACATTTGGTTAAACTCGTCCTTCATGTTTCGGCTAAAAGTATAATTCAATTCTATTTTTTCAAGTGACTTGCTGTCTAATTTCAGTTTCTGAATATTGCCCTGTGCCAGTGTATAATAGTGGTCTTTATATCCTTTGATGTTGATGCTTTCTCTGTCGCCACCTTTTATTTCCTCTGTTTTAGTTTTCTCGAAAGGTTCATAAACCATTTGCCATAAACTCTGCTTTCCATTCTCGTGGTTGGATATAAATAAGACATTAGTTTTTTCACCATCTTTAATTACAAAAGTGCCTCCCTGGTTTCCAAATGAAGGCCCTATTTCTTCCAGCCTGTTCATCAGGTTGCTGAAATCAATGGTGACAACCGGTTTTGGAACATCAGGTTTTTTAGCAATTTCCTTGTCCTTATTTTCTTTCTCTTTTTTATTCTGATCTTTTAAATCTTCTTTTTTATTATCGTCTTTTTCTAATTTATTTTTTTCTGTTTTTACAAACAATGAATCAAACATATCAGACTTATAAGGGTCATCTATTTTTTGCAGGGCCATTCTGTAAACTTTTGCGTTTTGAGGCCCGTAAGGATAAGTAGGATTTACTCTGTCTGAAGTAAAATAAATGTACTTTCCATCCGGGGACCAAACGGGGCCGAGTTCTGAAACACCTGTATTGGTAATATTGAAAATCTGTTTGTCTGCAAGTCGGTAAAGAAAAATATCTTGTTCAAAATTTCGATAGGCCGTGTACATCACATATTTATCGTCCGGAGAAAATGATGGATTCGATGACTGTATTGCCCAAAATTCATCCTTAACTATTAAGGAAGATTGCATGCTTCCTAAGTCAAGAATTTTTAGCTCGTTACTTCCACTCAGGTAAGTAGCTTTTGTTTTGTCGCTGTTGAAAGCCAGGCTGCGATTGTTCTTCCTGTCATTGGTAATTTGTTTTGGCTCGTTGTTTCCTTCCGCGTCCTGTGTAAAAAAGTTTTCAAATCCTTTATCTGTGCCACCATACAATATTGTTTGATTGTCTTTTAACCAATAGACTTCTTCTGCTCTTTCTGCCTCTCTTGTTTTAATCTGACGTATAAATTTTCCTTTTACATCAGAAACAAATAATTTTCCACGTGATACAAATACCATTTTCTTTCCATCATCCGAAACATCAAAATCAGATATATTATTACTCACATTAAAATTCTGCTCTACCGCCAAAGTATTGTTACTATTAACTTTTAGCGGAATGAGGCCTGACTTTTTTGTAGCCACATCATAACTGTACAATTGAAAATCTTTTTCAAAAACTACTTTAGTTCCCTCCACATTTACAAAGGGTCTCATCACAGAAGTCGTAAAATTTGTTAACTGTGTTTTTTTATCATTTACGAAAGTGTATAAATTGTATTTGCCATTCGCCTCATCAGAAATGAAATATAATTTTCCGTTTTTATCAAAACTTGCCCACATGTCTTTCCCTTCCCAATTTGTGTAGTTTTTATGTTTTTTAGTTTTAAAATTATAAGACTGGATTTCGGGATTGAAAGGTCCTTTGTATCCAATTCGATTATAAAAATTAGAACTCTCCCACGTGTCATCAAAAAATATTTCATTGGTTACCGGGTTCGTTACAACATCATGTGTATAGTCAAAAAAATCATTTCCAAAAACTCTGGCAGGCGTGCCTCCTGAAAGTGCAATCTTGTAAGAAGCCATTCTATCATAGCGATTGCTGGTAAAATAAATGGTGTCGCTGTTCCACGACCACGATTCCATCAAATCATTCGCTGAATGAAATGTTAGTCGTTTAATATCTCCGCCATTCACGGGCATTACATAAATATCCTGGTTGCCAAATTGTGAATTGCTAAAAGCGATCCATTTTCCATTAGGGGAAACACGGGGCCTGATAGCACTTCCCTGCATAGCCGTAATGCGGTTGCAATTGCTGCCATCAATCGATGATGACCAAAGATTTCCATCATAACTGAAAATCACTTCGTGGCCATCGGGAGTCAAAGTAGGATATGATGTAAAAAATAGAGAGGTGTGTTGTCCGAATGAAAATAAAACAAAGCTGAATACATTAACAACTAGAATGGCAATATGTTTCATGAGAATGACTAATTTGGTTGGAAAATAATGACCCGCCAAATTTATCAAAAATAGATTTCCTTTTAAATTAAAATGATAAATGGCATAACGGTTGTGCTAATAAGATTATACAACCTTAAAACGCATTATGGAAAAGATTCAAATTTTAGGAATAGGACGTGATCCTGTCGTATTGCAGAAATTATTGAGATTCATCAATGAGAATCCTGGTTGGGAAGGTACAGGAACCATTGATGACAGAAGTGCGGTCGAGATTTTCGGACAAAGAAAATACGACATCATTGTGTTTGTAGATAGTCTAACAACAGAATCTGAAAATTCTTTACGTTCGGTTTTTTCGGAAAATCGCCCGGATATTATTTTTATCAAACACTATGGAGATTCTACCGGATTGCTGGTTCATGAAATTCAGGAAGCATTAAATACAAATAGCGTTTAAGATCGATGGTGCGATTTTGTTCAAGAATCAACCTGCCGTTTTTTAGAAAAGTTTTACGTATTTCTATGTTTAATTAAAACCCCTTCGTATGAAATTTATAAAAAGTTGCACCTCTATATTATTTCTATCATTGTTTTTTCTTTCCTGTCAAAAGGAAAATGCAGTCACCCTTCCTGACAAAACTTTTCCTTTAGCAGACACCATCATAAAAGACATTTCGTATGGTGCGAACTCTGCGTATAAACTGGATTTGGGATTGCCTGGCAACAGAACTGTAGCGTCAAAATTAGTTGTTGTAATACATGGAGGAGGATGGAGTACTGGGGATAAAGGTGAACTTAACTTTATGACTGATGGATTGAAGAAAAGAAATTTTGTTGTCGCAAATATTAATTATCGCCTCTCGCCCCAAAGTAATGATAATTATAAAATGCAATTGGATGACATTGATTCTGCAATTAATTTTTTGCGCAAAAAATCTTCCTTCTATATTTTCGGTACTGATAAAATTTATATCACAGGGCATAGTGCAGGCGCTCATTTGGCATTATCGTATGCCTATACCCGTAATGCAGATGGTAAAATAAAAGCAGCTGCGGGAATGGCTTCGCCAACCAATTTGCCACATGCTGTTTATTACAACACTAATATTACAGCACCACTTCTTACTCCTTATCTGGGAGTTGCCTATTCAGCAAGCTCAGACGCTTTGTATAAAAAATGCAGTCCTTATTTTAATGTAAACGCAAACACCGTTCCCGCCATTTTATTCCAGGGCGATTTAGATTTTATTGTACAAAAGGAACAAGCGAATTTATTGTCAGCAGTGCTTACTCAAAACTCAATTCCTAATAAAGTAGTTATTTATCCATTCACTTTTCATGATTGGTGGACAAATGGCGATTTTGTAAAAAATACTCTGGATGAAACTGCCGCCTGGTTTAATAAATATTAGAATGAATTAAAGATTTATCCCAATCCGATTTCTGTGTGTATTGCCGGAATCTCCACATCCAAAAATCCTTTTGAAATTAAGCGGTTTCTAAAATCCTGTTGAACATCATATTCTCCATGAACTAAAAATAATTTCTTTACCTGTTTTGCATCCTGGCAGGAAAGCCATTGACATAGATCTTCATAATCGCCATGAGCACTCATGCTTTTTATTTCTCCAATTTCTGCATTTACTTCATGCATTTGTCCGAAAATGCTTACTTCTTTTGGATGCAGTTTGAGACGACCGCCTAAAGAATGTGGTTCGCAATAACCGGACATTAAAATAGCATTGCGGCTGTTTTCAATATTATTACTGATATGGTGTTTTACTCTTCCGGCATCGGCCATGCCACTTGCTGAAATGATAACCAGTGGGTCTTTCCGGTAATTTAATGATTTACTTTCTTCAACTGATTTTACAAATTTTAATCCTTTAAAAGCGAACGGATCTGCATCACTTTTTAATATTTTTTGTACCCGGCTATTAAAATATTGCGGGTAGCTTTCCATTACTTGTGTTGCTTCGAAACTGAGAGGACTGTCCACATAATAAGCAACATCAGGCAAACGATTTTCTAATTCCAATTGGTTCAGAGCATATAAAATTTCCTGCGTTCTGCCCACACTAAATGCGGGAATAATTAATTTTCCTTTTTTCTGAAGGCACGTCCTGGTAACCCAATCTAATAAACTATCCGGCGTCGTATATACATCTTCATGCAATTTATTTCCGTAGGTAGATTCCATAATGATGTAATCCGCTTGCGGGAAATCTTCTGGAGATTTTAAAATAATATCGCGGTATCTACCGAGGTCTCCAGAAAAAGTGAGATGTGTTTCTTTCCCGTTTTCATTTATTTTCAAATGAACCGTCGCGCTTCCAATAATGTGCCCGGCATCGAGATACATTAATTGCACATTCTCATCAATGGCGAACCAAACTCCATAGTCAACTGTTACAAAACGTTGTGCCGCTATTTCTGCATCTTCCGTCTTGTACAATGGTGAGATGTATGGTAAGCCTTGCCTGGCGCGTGTTTTATTCAAATACTCCGAGTCGTTTTCCTGGATGCCCGCGCTATCGGCCATTAAAATTGTTGCCAGGTCCTTTGTCGCCGGTGTCGCGTACACATTGCCGTTATATCCTTCTTTTACCAACTTTGGAATTAAGCCACAATGATCTATATGCGCATGAGAAAGAATCATGTGATTAATTTGTGTGGGATCAAATCCAAACTCCCGGTTTAGCGGTTCAGTTTCTTTCCCCATTCCCTGGAATAATCCGCAATCGAGTAAATATTTTTTACCGTTGGAAAGAGTGAGTAAATGTTTGGATCCTGTAACGGTGCGTGCTGCACCATGGAATGCGATTTTCATTGATATCAATTTTTAAATGATGAATAATAAATACAAATTCAAAGAAATTGGAACGATGTATTTAGAAACAAAAGGTAGCGATTTTTAAATCCTTTCTTTTGCTTTTTGACGGAAAGACCATGTAAAAATAAATTCAGCAATCATTTCACCTTCTTTGTTTCTACCCGTAGATTTTGCAGACACAATAATTCCTTCGCCACCTTTAGCCGCTTCATTTACGGCGTTGGTGATAAGCATCCCATCTTCACAGGTAAAATAAGTAATGTGGGTTGCCTTCTTAAAATAACTGGCTTCCATATTAGTAACCAACATTGAAATCGGCGGTGTTCGTTTATAAACACTATTCAATGCCAGCATACCTGTGCTCATTTCGGCGGCCATTGCAAGCGAAGCAAAGTAGGTGGATTTAAAAGGATTTTGCGTAAGCCATTTAAAAGGAACGGAGGTGATACTCATTTTTTCAGTGCACTCTCTTATTTTTATTCCTGAAAAAAAAGCCGCCGGTAAATTGTATAATAAATAGAGTCGGAACTTTATTGGATGCTTTACTAATTTTAAAAATTGACTCATAATTTAAAATAAGAGTGTTATAAATTTTTTCTGAATTTTTTAATTGATCAATTATAATTTGAAAATACTCATTTTTATTGATGCTTATTTTTAATGTCAAGTATCTCGAAGGTGCGTGTTATACTTTCTCCATTTTCATCCACAATGGTAAGAATGTGTTTGCCGGGTAATGGACTAATTGCAATTTGATGAAAGTTATTAGTGGTTCCAATAAACTCATCATCTATGTGCCAATAAATAGTTGAACCATTTTTTCTGTGCGTGGCTTTGAAAATAGTTTTGACTCGATGCCCATCAATCTCAAGAGGTACATAAATTTTTGCATTCGCTTGTGGATACAAAAGATCCATTTGAGGCCCTCCAAAATTTAGATCGCATCCCGGCTTATAAGGAGGAAGTAATTTGTAATCATGATTTTTTTGTTTGTAATAATATTCCATTGTAGGAGGTAATACAAACCAACTTGCATGAATCATATTGGATGGCAATTCACAGTTTTCTGTTACACGAAAGTTGCCTGTTTTATCTAAATGAATTAACTGGTGGAATGTGCATAGTGGTGAGCGAGTCCCGTTTTTAGAAACCATGATGGTGTCCACCTGGCTGCAATCCGGCGAAGCGCGAAAACCACTTTGTCTGCATACCGGTAAAAAAATAAAATTATTTTTTGGGGATGAAAACCAATTGGAAGCCGGTAGATTTCTGAAAATATCAAACATCACAGGAGCGGCAGTTTGCACTCCAATTAATCCTGCTCTACCTTCTCCATCTGTGTTTCCACACCAAACAGCTACAACATATTTTGGCGTATTGCCAATTGCCCATGCATCTCTGAAACCGAAGCTGGTTCCTGTTTTCCACGCTACGCGTTGAGAAGAAGTAAACTGTTCCCACAATCCTTCTTCGCCGGGACGCATTACTTCCTCCATCGCCTGGAACGTAAAATAAATAGATGTAGCATCTAACGAATTAATAATTTTTCCGGAATCTTTATCAACAGATTTATTATCATTTTGCAAATAGCGCGGAGAATAAAAATCCTTTTGCAAAGCGAGTCCTTGATTTTCGATCTGGTGATTAAGGGTACGTACCATACCTGCATACATCCCTGCGAGATCCCACATGGTTACTTCACTTCCTCCAAGAATTAATGATAATCCATAATGATCTGCAGGCTGATTTAATGTAGTAGTTCCTAATGTTTTTAAAAGTTCATAAAACCTTGGGTATTTATATTGTTGTAATAATTTTACTGCGGGTATATTCAGTGAGCGGGCTAATGCCTGCGACGCAGGTACCGCGCCATCATAATCGAGATTATAATTTTGGGGTGTATATCCGGCAATCTGTGTGGGTACATCGGGTATTAATGAATTGGGTAGCATCATTCCTTCACTAAGCATTGCCGCATACAGAAAGGGTTTCAAAGTACTGCCCGGACTTCGCGGGGCTTTAATTACATCAACATTACTTTCCAGGTCAGGGTTGGAAACGTCATATATATTTCCAACGTACGCTAATGTATTTCCGTTTTCTACATCCAATACTAATGCGCAAATATTATTGATTCCATTTCCCTTTAAAACCTGGTGATGACGATTTAAAATATCAGTTACTTTTATTTGCAGGTCCCCATCTATGGTAGTGCCGATGGTGGATGCTAAATTGGAATTAACACGCGCATCATTTTTAAAACGTTGCAACAAATGTGGTGCTAATTGCGGCAAGGGCAGTGGATTACCGGGTAACGGTTCCAGTTTGGAAAGGTCCCGTGTTGCAGTATCAATTATTTTATTTGCACATAAATTATCGAGGAGGGAATTTCTTTTTTCCAGAAGTAATGTTCTGTTTTTTCCCGGATGAACCAATGATGGAGAATTGGGTAAAACAGCAAGGGCAGCCATTTCGCCCCAACTAAGTTTATCTGCACTTCGTCCAAAATACCGCCATGATGCGGCGTTAAGTCCTACCACATTCCCGCCGAACGGCGCGTAGGAAGCGTACATCGCCATTATTTCATCTTTTGTATAACTGCATTCTAGGCGTACTGACTGAATGCTTTCAATAATTTTTTCTAATAAATTTCTATTCTTTCGATGCCTGCTCAGGCGCATCACCTGCATGGTAAGTGTGCTGCCTCCCTGTACCACTTTTCCACTTTTAATATTTTTTATCATGGCTCTGCCAAAAGCAAATGCATCTACTCCCGGATGATAATAAAATCTTTTATCTTCAAAAGTGGTAATACATTTTACAAATTTTTCCGGCACATTTTCGGCCGATGGAAATCGCCATTGCCCATCAGCAGCAATAGATGCATTTAATAAATTTCCGTCTTTGTCTTCAATAGCAAAACTGGAAGGTGCATTAAATAAACTGGAAGGCAGGCACACCCAGAACCATGTAAATAATGCAATGGCTATACAAATCGAAACCTTTATTGTTACAGGTGTTTTTGACATTTAAATATGATCTGCAATTCTTTTTTATGACTAACTGAAATTATTAGGATTAGGAAGAATAGGTGTGGAAACTTCTACAAAGGTTGCAAACCTGTTATTATGATTTGATTCTTACCTGTAATGTCAAATCCCATAAAATGAAACCAACGGCACATTTCATGCCCGTCAATGAAAATATATTTTAAACACAGACTCTATTATTTTTTAATAAAAATAATAGCAAATCATTTTATTTATTCAAATACAATTGATTAAAAAGCATTTTAAAAGTGCTGTGCGCCTGTCCCCTGAAAGTGATCTCCGGACCATACGCAAACAGCTTTCCTTTTCCTACCGGTGCTTCAAAAGCTGCCACTCCATTCTTGATATAAGATTGACCCCATGCCCATCCGCTTTGCAAAGCATTTCCTTCTCCAAACCAGGCCAATGGATGGATACCCAATTTTACCGCTTCGGGGTTCAAGTTAAATACAGGACTGTTGTCAAACATCACATCCACAGAATCAGGCATTCCCCAATTGGCGGTTTGCTTGTCATCAACCATCACTTTTAAAACACTTCCGGGGATGTAATATTTATTAACAGAAAGAGACGTTTCTTTTCCATCTGCCTGTAATTCTGTCAAAGCATTTTTTACAGGTAAGCCTATATGATAGGCCAGGTCGGTGCTGCTTCCTACGGTAACAATGTTACCTCCATTTTCCATAAATGTTTTCAATTGCGGAATCGATTTCTCTATAGTTAATGCCCCCGTCCAACTTTTATATTGTTCGGGAACGCTGTCCAATGAGGAATTCCTGCTCGGCGTATTTCTACCCACTCTCGGAATGCCGCCGCTGATAAAGAGGATCACATCATATTTTGAATTCAAATTTCCTTTATCAATTTCCTGCGGATAAATCAATTGAAATTGAAAATGATATTGCTCCATAATCCAACGAACCCATCCTGAAGTAATTGATCCACCATACTGATCGAACAAAGCAACTCGACCCGGAGTTATTTTAATTATATTTTTTGGCTTCTGCGAAACTGCCACAGCAGCTACTCCCCATTTTGTTCCTGCTTCTTTTAGAACATTATAACCCTTTGCAGGAATATAAAAAGAACCCGACGGCATTCCGCTTTCTATTGTATTAAGTCGATACACTTCCACCCCTGCTTTTAATAAATCATTTACCGCGATGTAGGCATTATTTACCTCAGTATTTATTAAATAACCACCGTTGGATGCAGCTATTTTTTGAGCAGGTGGAGTTTGTAATTTTCCATATTCAATCTGCTCAAATGGCCCGTTAAAATCATCTAACATTCTATCAAAATTCACACCCATTTGAAAAGCCAAAGTCCAGCCTGCAGCGTCGTACGGCCTTACGGGCGGCCCACCCGGATACTGGAAATCGTTGGGATGATCCTGCGATTCAAACATATCCAATACGTGCGGACGGAAAGCCTGGTTGGTTTTTACAACATACGATCCTGCGGGGTATGATTTACCATTAACGGTAAAAGACGAGGTTGCTTTTTGAACCAAAATACCTGATTTAATAAGTGCATTTACAAACTTTACAGCCGTTGGAAAATCAGATTGATTTGCTGAAATAATAAATCCACGTGGGTCACGCAAGGAAGGATTTTTTACCAACGAATCATAATATTTTACGGGTAGCCTGCCAGTATTTCTTCCTGTATTATTTTTTTCATTTTTATCTTTTTCAAAAGCGTCTGTAATTGCAGCAATGTTTTTGGGCTGCAGGTTCCAATTATCGCGACTACCTTTTTGAATTGCATTTCTACCCATCAAATACATGTTATACAAAAGATGATCACCAGAGCGTGCGGCATAATCAAACACAGCATAATTTAAAGAAACAGAATAATCTATCGATTGCCGGAAGTTCCATTTTTGAGGAGTCACCGGAAAAGGAGTAGCATAGTTAGGAAGTAATCTTTCGGGCACCAATGCAATTTCAGAAGGAGTCGGGTTGCCGGTAATCTCAGTCAGCAAACCGATCATATTGTGAAAGTAAGTGGTAGTGCGTAATCCACCATTCCACCAGGTAGAATACACAGACCCGGCCATGCGCGTGTAGCCTGGTTTATTTTCAGCGTTCAATCTGTTTATCATGGATGCTGCCACACCATCAATACCAGTGATCAACAAAGGATCATAAACAAAATTAAATGGATCGCGATACGGAGGACCTGCTACCACAGCACCTGCAGGCGAAGTCTGATGATGATTGTAAACTATCTGAGGCATCCATTCTATGAATTGCTGACGCGCAATATTTTCACTTTCCTTCATGTTCATCATGTAAAAATCACGGTTGTTATCGTGGCCAATATATTTTTCATAAAGGCGCGGAATATTCATGTTCCTTTTTTTAACGTCTTTATCTTTCATGTACCAATCGGATACAAGCTCCTGCCCATCAGGGTTTACCTGGTTCAGTAAAATAATTACATTGTCCAAAATGCGTTTTGTTTCCGCGTCGTTACGACTTACTAACTGGTAATAAATTTCTATCAATTGTTGCGTAGCCACAGTTTCATTGGCATGGAGCCCGCCATCTATCCATACTACAGGTTTTCCTTCTAAAGAAAGTTTCGCCGCTTCCTCATCATTAAGACCTTCAGCCCTCGCTAATTTTTGAGAAATTTCTTTATAACGACCTATCTTTTTAATATTTTCCGGGGAAGAAATAACGATCACATATTGCATGCGTCCTTCCTCTGTGCGGCCAGCCTCTTGTAAAATAACACGATCAGA